>JAYSYV010000360.1:0-1968 GCA_043727245.1 Chloroflexota bacterium
CTGGCGCGGGCCGAGATGCCCACCCAGGCTGACCAGGGTCTTGAACACGTGTTATCCAATATCAAACTGACCATTAATTGCGTGATAGAATTGGCCGACTTTTCGAACCTGGTGGGCCTGGCCGTGGGTGCGCCCGGTCCGCTCAATCCTTATACCGGGGTAGTTTATTCTCCGCCTAATTTGCCCGGCTGGAATAATGTTCCGCTGACCGCAATCCTGGAAAAAGCCACCCAGCTTCCGGTCTACCTGGGCAATGATGCCAACCTGGCGGCACTGGGCGAATATACCTTTGGGGCCGGTAAAAATTACCGCTATCTGGTTTACATAACGGTTAGCACCGGGGTTGGCGGCGGCATAATTGAAGATGGTCGTATTCTGATGGGGGCTAAAGGGGCGGCGGGCGAGCTGGGCCACATGTCAATAAGTTATGATGGCCCGCGCTGCAACTGCGGCAATATTGGCTGCCTGGAAACCCTGACTGCCGGACCGTATTTGCGGCGGCGGGCTATCGAGATGCTTGAAGCCGGTCACACTTCCAAATTGACTCAGATGGCCGGGGGCAATTTGCAGAATATCACCCCGGAGTTAATCAGTGAGGCCGCGTATGGGGGTGATGAAACAGCCCAGAAGCTGGTAAAGGATACCGCTTTCTACCTGGGCGTTGGTGTTACCAATATTTTGCACCTTTTCAACCCTGAAATTGTGGTAATCGGTGGTGGAGTTGCTCAGATTGGCGACATGCTTTTTGAGCCGCTGCGCGAGGTGGTCAAGCAACGGGCTATGCCAGCTTTCTGGGAGAATGTGCCGATTGTGCCGACTGCCCTGGGTGGCGATATTGGTCTTTATGGCACAATTGCCCTGGTGTTACAGAATTTTGAAGAAGCCAAACTGCGGAAGCAAGTACTGGCGACATTGACGGAAGATTAAATCGCTAATCTTCTTTTTTTAATCACTCAAAGCGGTAACGTAGACTTTGACCTTCAAACTTTCGGTGGCGCGGCCCTTGTAAGTGCCTTTGACGGGCGGAATGTCGCTGTAATCGCGTCCATGCCCGATTTTTATATATCTTTCGTCCACGTTAATTGTAGAATGGGTCGGGTCAAAACCGATCCATTGCTGATTCTCGGCATCTAAAACTTCACACCAGGCGTGGCTGGCTCCCTCTTGCCGGCCTTCAAGACCGCTATATAGATAACCGCTGACGTAGCGAGTCGGCAGACCCAGGATGCGGCAAGTTGTAATCATAACGTGGGCGAAGTCCTGGCACACCCCGGTTTTTTGTTGCAAAACCTGTTCAACCGTGCTGTAAACTGTCGTGACACCCTTCTGGTACTGGAACTCCTGGTTGATGGTCCGGCAAATTTTCTCGGCCAGATTCAGGCCCAAAAGAACCGGCTCGTCCAGGACCAGGCTGGCGGCAAAAGCCTGGGCCGCTTCCGAAAAGACGATATAGCGGCATTGGGTCTGATAGTCAAAGAGATTAATCTGGTCTCTGGCATCAACGGGGAAACTCCCGGAGCCGGTTTCAACCACCGCTTCCGTCCGTATCTCCAGATTTTCGTGAGGCGGCAGCAGGGTAAAATAATGGACCTGGTTGCCGTAAAAATCGGGATAATTAAAAACGCGAGCGTCCGGTTCAATCTCTAATTTAAATGACTTCAACTGCTGTGGGCTGCCGGGGCCGCCGAGAGGTTGTAAGCGAACTTCGGTAGCCGTCTCGAAAACGGGCCGGTCGTATTCAAATTGGGTCAGATGTTCAACTTTTAGTTTCATGATTTAGTAATTCTCTTTTCAGTTAATGTTTCGATGATTATAGCTTATTTTTGGTAAAGCAAAAGCCTGTTTCCCGTGAAAATTGGTCAAATTTCGTATCAGGGGGAATGCAAAGTCAGCAGTGGAATATGAGTTAAAAGGAGTTGAACAAAAAGACCTTTCCGATTAAGATTTTGTTACCACACAAAAAATAAA
>JAYSYV010000361.1:0-1966 GCA_043727245.1 Chloroflexota bacterium
TAATCAAAACTAACCCTTTTAGGGTAGCTCATGCGTCAAGTATAGGCACTAATAACTTCTACTGCCGAAGCACTTGGTACAATCTTAAGACGCTTGAATTAAATAACCGCCAATCCAGGCCGAGTACGAGGATCGAAACGCACTCGTAGCCTGGGTTTTTCTTTGCTCCAAATTTGGTCCAAGATTAATTGGCAGAGGGGGGATTACTAAAGTTACGTTCAGTACTTTTCGTTACTTATATAGTGATGATAGTTGGAAGTAGTGAACGCAAATGGTTTATTAATGCTTCGCTTTATGTGCTATATTCTTCTGGTTCCACTTTTCTCCTTAAACATTATAATTTATGAGGTGCTCTGGGTATCCTTCGGTTTATTAATATAATCTTATAGAGCTTTGGTTCGTATTGCTTATCGGTCCTGCTTCTAAAACTAGTGGGCCACTTGTCACGCTGATAGCCTTATGGCTTCAGGTAGTGTTGGACCTTCCACAATTTTGATGGCATAAGCACCGCTTCCCCCTATTCGCACTCGTCGTTGCCAGCTTTTCTGACGCAGTCTGTGTCGACGTTCCCGGCGCTTCCCGCCCCATTCGAAGGGTGTCGGTTCTTTGTTCCAACCCTGGGCTGCTTGCTCCAACCACTCCATTATCTGCTCGGGTGTTTTTGGCTGATAACCCCCCAACCCGCGTTGAATGCTTTCCGCCATATTCAGCCAGATTCCTCCCAGTGGGGTAAACAAAGGCATAATGCCTTGATTAAACAACCGGACGATGAATGCAGGCGTATGATGGCCCGCCAGATTATCCATTACCAGTAGTGCCCGCAGGGGTGGCATCAGTTTAACCAATGGCCCTAAGCTCGGTACTACTTTCAAGCCTGCTTGCCAACTTTCCCACTGGGTCCGTCTCTCGGCTGGCAATAAATCATCCTCAACTTGTGGTAACTGCTTAAGAATTGAACTCAACTGCTCCTTTAGCCAGCCGTGCAGAACCTGATTAGGAGTGCTTGTTACCCCTTTAACCCGGACTTGGCCGCTTTTAGGTTCAAACAAAGTCAGCATTTTAGCCGTTCCCTGCTTTATATATTCGTGGGGGTAACGTGACGGCTCCCCCTGTGATTGCCAACTATGCGCCGGATAGGGCAGCGTCGAATAAGGCCCGGCTTCGTCTTCACAAAAAACGGCTAACTCGCTTTGTGCGTAGGCGCGTTCGATGAGATTTTTTTTTGCCAGCGTGTCGGGATCCTCCACCTCGACAGGACCGCTTTTTCTAAGGCTAATAACCTTACCAGTATCCCACCAACTGCGGTCAACTTGCCAATTCAGTCCTGCTTCATGGAGGGTCTGCCAGATGACATAGGTGCTGACGTGCGGTAGGCCATCCGGGGATCGACGTAAAGAGCGTTGCAAAGTTACTAAAGACCAGGTGGCTGTGGCATCCTCGAGGCGGTCTGGGGTTCGTTGAAATTCGCGTACAATCCGCTCTTTTTCGGTCCGGGTGTACTCAATAGCCGGTCCGCCGCCGTGTTTAGTTTCAAGAGCTGCTAAACCTTCTTTATTGAAGCGGCTGACCAGTTGCGAAACAGCATCATTACTTTTCCGACCGACCAGGCTAGCGGCCTGTTGATAGGTTTTACCTTCAGCCACGGCTAAAAGGGCTTTAGCGCGGGCGACCTGATCGGCACTGATACTCAGGGAACGACTTATTTTTAAGAGGACACTTTTTTCCTGTTCAGTTAATGATCGCAAAGGGTCTTTTGCTTTAGCTGGCATAAATTACCTCTAACACACTAAAAGGTGTCAATTGAGAAATTAACTTATTCCCGCATAACTCTTTCCTGATTAATTGGCAATAGCCGTGACAACTGGCCCACTAGTGGGTCACTTGTTACGCTACACAGGCAAGCCTTTTGCCTCGTTTTTGCTCGGGTAAAGGTTTTAAGGTAACGGCTCCACTTCCGCCCAGGCGA
>JAYSYV010000362.1:0-6168 GCA_043727245.1 Chloroflexota bacterium
GGCCGCCTGGGTTACAGCGTTTCGCTGACCAACACGGCTGACCCGCGCAAGTACATGTACTTTCCGCGCCACCTGGATTGGCCGCGCATTGATAACCCAAAAATGCGTTTCCCACTAACGCCGGAAGTATTAGCCGAGATTGAACAGGCCGAACGCCGGTCCGTTGCCCAGATGGAAGAAGCTTTTCGGGCCAATAAAGATGAAATTGCCGCGATTATTATTGAGCCGGTTCAGGCCGAAGGCGGTGAGAATTACTTCCGGCCAGAGTTTTTCCAGGAACTTCGCCGGTTGGCCGATGAAAACGAAGCCCTCTTGATTTTCGATGAGATTCAGACCGGGGCCGGAATGTCCGGGACTTTCTGGGCCGGAGAGCAGACCGGCGTAAAGCCCGACATAATTATCTTTGGCAAAAAGCTTCAGGTCTGCGGCATTATCGCCGGTCGGAGAATAGACGAGGTTGAGCGGAACGTCTTTGTGGAGCCGAGCCGCATAAATTCCACCTGGGGCGGCAATCTGGTGGACATGGTGCGCTCAACCCGTTACATGGAAATCATCCGGGAGGAAAAACTGGTTGAGAACGCCGCCATTCAGGGCCGCTTTTTGCTGGAAAACCTGACGAAATTACCCGGCCACGGCGAACTGTTTGATAACGTGCGCGGGATGGGCCTCTTAATCGCCTTCGATTTGCCCACTAACGCCCGTCGTCAGGAAGTACTTCAGAAAGCTCTTGAGCGTGAAATGCTCATACTGCCCTGCGGAACCCGTTCCATCCGGTTGCGCCCGCACCTGGATATACGCCGCGAAGTAGCCGAAGAAGCCCTGACCCGCCTGGAGGCGGTATTATGCGAGTAAGTCTAATCGGTGCGCCCTTAGCCCTGGGCCAGACCAAGCCCGGTGTGGGCCTGGCTCCGGTGGCCTTACGGCGGGCTGGTCTGGTCGAAGCCCTGGTCCAGATAGGCCACGAAGTAATTGATACCGGCGATTTGGATTTCCCGAACGGTACGGTCCACGAAGCCGAGGTAGAAATTCCCGAAGCGGATTTTGACGGGCCGCGCCGCAATCTCTTTGATGAAAGCGGAACCACCACGACCACGCTTTCGGCTTCGGTTACGCGGGCCAGGTATGCCCGCGAGGTGGGAGAAAGCTGCCGCATGATTTCGGAGCTGGTCAGCCAGCGGGCCAGGGCCGGTGACTTCTGCCTGACCCTGGGCGGCGACCATTCTATCGCTCTCGGCTCCATACCCGGTATCATTTCGGCCCGGCCTGAAACAGCCCTGATTTGGGTAGATGCTCACGGCGATTTTAATACACCCGAAACTTCGCCCAGCGGCAACATGCATGGTATGCCCCTTGCGATGGTGCTGGGTTACGCCAAACAGGGTTTACCTAACTTTGATTGGTTGTTGAATGAAAAACTGCGTAAACTTACGCCGGACAGAGTGGCCCTGGTGGGAGTACGGAGCCTGGATGCCGGGGAGCGCCGGTTGCTGAAAGATGCCGGGGTTCATGTCTACAGCATGAGCGAGATAGACCGCTACGGTATCGGGCCTGTTATGGAGAAAGCGATGGCGGCAATTAATGGCGATGGCCGTCGGACTTTTCACGTCAGTTTCGATATTGATTCGATTGACCCGGCTGAAGCGCCCGGCACTGGTACGCTGGTCAAGGGCGGTTTGACTTACCGCGAAGCTCACACTATCCTGGAAATGGTGGCCGAAAGTGGTCTGTTGACTTCGCTGGACCTGGCCGAAGTTAATCCCGAACTGGATGTCAACGGCCAGACGACCGCCCTGGGGGTAGAGCTTATCGCTTCGGCCCTGGGTAAAGCCATTTTCTAGATACATAAGCTAAATATTTAGTCTTTTTAAATCTATAATGAGAGCTTGCTACCCGCCTGGTCAATGCCTTTCTAATTATGAGCTCGCTGCAATGTAAAGCCCCTTAAAATATGCTAAAATAGGCCCATTGCAGCGTGGCAGGGTTTATTTATCCTCATTCCAATAACAATTAAGGGGTAATAAGGAGCGTTAAATTGATCGTATCTGCAAATTTGCCGACAGACGGAACAGAAAGAAAGTTAATTCAGGTGGGTTCGGCTGAGTCGCGTCCGGGCGAAATAACTTATGGTTGGTTTGACCTGGCCCAAATGCCGACCGGCCATATCGAACGTTTGCCGGTGATTATCGCCCAGGGCCGCGAGAATGGCCCGGTCTTCTGGTTTACCGCTAATATACATGGTGACGAATTAACCGGGATGGCGGCTATCCACGATGTGGTAAAACCAGCCCTGCTGGAAAATCTGCGTGGAACCGTGGTAGCTATTCCCACCCTCAACCCGGCTGGTTTGCGGACGGCCCGGCGGGTTCCTTATTTCGAGTCGGACGATCCTAACCGCAGCTTTCCGGGCTATAACAACGTTACCTCCGACCCGACTACCGCCGAGCGGCAGAAGCAACCTCCCTCTATTTATGACGCGGCGATGGACAGGCTCTTTAAGTATATTCACGCCTCGGCAGATTTTCTGGTTGACTTGCATTGCTACGGCTTACAGGCATCCTCTTTCACTATTCGGGACCGGGTACTCTACCATGATGAAGCCGAACGGCCCAGGGCCGAGGCGCTCTATAAACAGATGAATGAAATGTGCCAGGCTTTCGGGCTGGCGGTAGTCAATGAAAGTGATGCCCGGCGCTATATTGACCAGAAATTGCACCGCTCGACCAGTGGAGCCGCGCTCAACGAGGCCCGTATTCCGGCGATTACGGTCGAACTTGGCCTTATTGGTGGGGTGGACCCCAACGCCCTGGCGGCCGCCCGGACCGGTATGCTGAACGTTTTACGCTGGGCCGGGATGTTGCCGGGTACGCTGGAAAAGATTAGCAGCGTGCCTGTACCGGTAGTGTCATTCAACACCAGGCGCGAGAATAGCCCCCGCGCCCAGGCCAGCGGTATTTTGCGTTATCACGTTAAGCCGGGCGATATTGTCTCAAAAGGAGATTTGCTGGGGACGCTGACCGATATTTTTGGTACGGCGATTCCTGAAGACAGCGAGATACGGGCCGAAAGCGATGGCTGGATTATCAGTCTCGTGCGGGGCGCGATTTGCTACCAGGGCCAGACCGTCACCAATATGGCTGTGCGCGACGATGCCCCGATGGTAGAACCTTTCCCGGTCTGAGATTTTCATTCTAATATAGCTTGGATTTGTAGGTTTTTATTCTGGATTAGCGAAAGGCTGGACCTCCAATGAACGACCCTCATATTGATATAGATGATATAGATAATCCCCAGGCTGTACCGCCCGTTTCCGACACAGCCGACACGGGCAGTTTGCCCAAAGAACCCGCCGGGGGCTTTGGCTTTAGCGACCTGCTGGGAACGATGGCTCAGCGAGCTAACCGCTGGCAGGACCGTTTGAATGCCGGGGCCAGGCTGGGTCTGGATATGCATGTCGTGCCACCCGAAGCCAAAAAGCACCTGCTGTCGAGTCAGCGCGAGTTTTTACTGGCCTGGCGAGCTTTAATTGATTATTCGCTCGAAAAATTGGAAACCCAGGAACAGCGTGAGGCCGCTAAACCAGCCGGGCAGTCTCTAACGCCGGATGAACCGCCTAAAGTAACTAAAATTCAGGTGGATGAGTTCGAGGTTTAGCGAAAAGCTGGGATTGGCCGCTGCCGTTCCATATTCCAGGCCAGATTGTCATATTTGGTGGTTTGGAGTTGCAGAGCCAGTCGGGTTTCCTCGGTGGTAAGTTCGGTCGGGGCCAGGGGTATCCCGAAGTGAGTGGCAAAACCCTGTATGAAAGCTTGCTCCGCTCCGGCGTAGCTGACCGGCTGGCTGCGGGCTTCCGCGATGGAGGTCAGCCGTCCGGCCACCTGGGCGATAGTTTTGGCCCGGTCCAAGCGGGTGGGTAATTCCAGTACCGCGAAAAGTTTCTCCACGTCCACGCCAAGTAGAATCGTCCCCTGCTGAAGCAACGCCCCACGCTGGCGGGCCTGAGCGCTGCCGATTATCTTGCGGCCCTGCCAGGTTATTTCGTAAGCGCTGGGAGCGTCGAAACAGGCCGAAGTCAGAGCATCAGCATGGCCGCGTCGATCTTTCTCGGCCATTTCGGCCTCCACACCCAGCAAACGCAGCCCCTCAACTAAAGCTCCGCTGATCTTGCGATACGACTCCAAAACCCCTCCGCTAAATTTGGGGTCTTCGACGGCTCCTACCAGGCTGTAAGTCAGTTCGGCATAGTCGTGCAAGATGGCTCGGCCTCCGGTGGGGCGGCGGACCCATTCTATCCCCATTTCCTGACACGATTTAAAGTTTACCTCGCGCTCGGCCCGCTGGGCGTAACCGAGCGATAGGGCCGGAGGCTCCCAGCCGTAAAACCGCAGGATGGGTGCGGGTTGTGCGTCCGTTTCTAAAGAAGTGGCAAACTGCTGCCAGAGAGCTTCGTCCAGGGCCATATTATAGGAGCCACGGCTCCGACCAGAGAGTATCAAGCGCCATTGGGCCGGAAAATAAGCTTTTTCCAAGTTTAAGCTACCACCAGTTTGTATCCGGTCCCTCGCACAGTTTGAATTTGGGCGCTGGAGCCGGTCAGTTTGTCCCGTAGGTGGGCCACGTGGACATCAACCGTCCGCGTATCGCCAAAATATTCATAACCCCAGACCAGATTGAGCAGCCGGTCACGGTCCAGCACAATCCCGGTGTTCTGGGCCAGCACTTTAAACAGGTCAAATTCTTTAGCCCGTAATTCTACCGGCTGATTCTGGATGGTCACTTCGTGGCGGGCCAGGTCTATGCGAGTATTGCCCAGTTCAATCAAATTCTTAACTGTTGGCGCGGTATTCGGCAAAGCTACCGAGTCGGTCCGGCGCAACACAGCTTTAATCCTGGCAACCAGTTCTCGCGTGTTAAAGGGCTTGGCAACATAGTCATCTGCGCCCAGTTCCAGCCCGACGATTGTATCTATATCGTCTCCCTTAGCAGTCATCATAATGATCGGAATATTGCTCTCCCGCCGAATCTGGCGGCAAACTTCATAGCCGTCTAATTCCGGTAACATCAAATCCAGCAGCACCAGGGCCGGGGTGTTCTGGTTGAACAGCCGCAAACCGTCACGCCCGGTATGAGCTACCGCGACTGTAAAACCTTCGTTTGAAAGATATAGCTTTACCAGTTCCACAATACTGCGATCATCGTCAATTACCAGGATTAGTTTGTCGGACATGGCATTCCCCCTTGTTATAACTTTTCTTTGGGGTACTGGCCGCATTTTGTCCAGCTTACCGCCTCCGATTGATTAATATTATGCCATAGTTATTCTTTTCTAGCTAATAAGTTTGAACTTGAGAAGGGCTGGCACGTCTATTGCTTTGAAATTAAGGGTTAAGTTCGCAATGAACTGGCTTTCTAAAAGGCCACACAGGGGTTTTGAAACCGTGGAAGCCCGGTAGAGGCGAACCAAGAAGGAGCAGTTATAGTTATATGAATTATAATCAAAATATTGAGGAATCCGGCGTTCTGAAAGATAGCCAGCTTGACCATGAAAATGGCGGCTTGAAGGAAGTTAATGGCGACGGTCAGTTGAGCGCCAGTGACGTATCCGGCCCTGATGCAATGCAGACCAAAGACGTTAAAAAACAGGTTGATGACAAAAATCAAAACCTGTGGGACAAGGCTGGCGAAGCTGTCGCTGGGATAAAAGATGCCTTTAACCCAAATAGCAAGGATCCGGCTACAGGTAACGGCTAAGATAGTGGGGTTGTCCCTGAAGTTATGCCTATTCCGCTAAATCCGGCCTGATTTTAAGCCTTAATAAAGTACTACAAAAAGCTCTTCCGGTAAGAAGAGCTTTTGGTGTTTTTTATAAGCATGCCAGCCAGCCAATTATGTGCTACAATAAGCTTATAGGAGCGACATCATTATTATCTGATAGCTGATAAACCACTAACTTTTGGTATAATTCAAAAATGGAAAATCAACAAGAGCGCCAATGCAGCAATTGTGGCCGGATTTATAGCTGGGAAGACTGGCAGGGTGAAAACTGCCCGGTCTGCGAAGATGTACCCCTGGAGCCAATCGAAGGTGAAGGTAGCGAAGCTTTCCTGGATGACACCCTTAGCCTGGAAATCCCCTGGCCCCAGGGCGAACGGGAAGTGGAAGTCTACCGCG
>JAYSYV010000363.1:0-18593 GCA_043727245.1 Chloroflexota bacterium
GGGCTGTGCGATCCCGAAAGTAAACTGCTGTGCAGCGACCCGGCCACCCGGCTCAAACTGAGTAGATATTCCTGGGCTTCCTGCAAACGAGCAGCATAACCGGCCAGTCCCAGAGTGCGAATGGAGACTTCCAGGGCGCACCAGCGGCGATTGAGCCTCTCAAAATCGGCGGCGGTATCGAGGTAAACGCTGGCCGCTTCGCTGACTTCACCGGCCAGGGCCAAAAGCTGGCCGCTCTGTTTGAAGTTAATCAGTTGCCCCAGGTAAGCGGTAGACTGCCACTTGTTACTGGACCGGATTTGGGTTTCGAGGCGGGCCAGTTCGTCCAGCGGCTCGAACTGCAAACGAGCAAACCGGGTCAGGGCATTGTTGGCGGCGCTGGTTGCCAGGCGAGTTTCGGCCCGCAATTCGGCCAACTGCTGCAAACATTCTTCGGTAGTACTCGCCGAAGGCTCAGCCGCGTAATCGGAGCGAAAATGTGGCGGATTGGGTACAGTATAAGTGCGGCGGGTCAGGTCGTCCAGGTGTTGTTGCAGACCGTCAAAGCGCTGGTCGGTCGAACTTTCCAGGCGAGTCCGCTGGTCTTTGAAACTCTTGTACTCGGCTTGCAACATGGCATGTTCGTCCGAGCGTTCGTCAATAACGCTCTCCATGCTCCGGCGTTCCCTGTTCAACTCCTCTAAAACGACATCGCGTTGACCTTCGATTTCCTGGCGGATACCCTGGTAATGTTCCTCAATATTCAGGCGAAAAAAAGCCGCATCGGACTCAAGCTGGATGCTGGCCGGTTGGACTTCTTCTTCCAGGCGAAGGGCGGTCCGGTCGTAGCCCATCCCGGCCTGTTCCCCGGCGGCGCGATATTGCTCCGCCACGTCCAGGTAGAAATTCTTCTCGCGCCCGGTCCATTCGCGCCATTGTTCAATCTCGGTGGCGACCCTGGTAAAGTTGGCATCCATGCGAGAGGTAATCTGAGTGTGCAAAGGCGTTGTCACAGCCACATGGTCCACCGAATCGGTCGGAACCTGGACTGTAGCCCCTCGCATTCCGGTGTAATTTTCAATTTCCTGGCTGAGGTGTTGCAGTTCAAAGGGGGTATTGAGATGTTGCATTTCGACCGGCAAAGTGTGCTGTTCCAGGTTAGAAAGTTCGGTCCAACTTAAAGGTTCGATACGCAGTCTATCCAGCAGGGCCGCTTCATCTCGCGGGATGAACGGGCTGGTCATCTCCTGAGCCTGGTCGGTATGGGCCGGCCTCAGCAAAGTTTTGAGGTCTTGCAGGGTTTGTTTTTTATGTTCGATTTCGCTAGTCTGCACGATAGGGTTAGCGTTCGCTCCCATATCGTGGCTTTCCTGGTAAAGCGTGAAGAAGCTGTCGCGGAGAGTCTGGAAATCGGGAGCCGGGATAGCAGCATCACACCAGACTATACCGCCTCGCGCCAGCGGCAGGGAAACCAACCGGCGATAGGCCCGGCCAAAAGAAATAACCTGGGGCCGTGTATACCAGCAATACAGGCTAAATAGGACCGCTATTATCAGGAAAAGCAAACCAAGACTAAAACAAGGAGAAGTAATGTTACTGAAATTAGGGCCAAGTAGGGCCGTAAAGGCGGCCACGACCAGAAATACCAGCGCCAGCGACGGAAGCCCGATCAGGCCAAACCGGCGCAGCCGCCACCATTCCACTCTGCGTCTATCATACTCGTAGGCCAGGACCGCCGCATCTTCCAGGCCATCTTCTACCTTCACCCGGTCCGATAAGCTGACCCGAAAACCGGGCGCGTTGCCCGCCGCCGGGCTAGGCTGTAGGGCCACTGGCCCACTGGCGAAGGGAAGGGTCTGTTCTCCTCCGTCCAGGTAGTCCGATTCGGGAACAAAGGAAGCGTCAATCCGACCAAGTTCATCCGGTTTTTCGCCGTGGGGGGTCAGGTTTGAACGGTTAAGGGATTGTTCCCTGGATTCAGGAGGCAGCATGACTTCTCCACTTAGCTTTTCAAAGATTCCAATCCGGCTAACAACTTTTCCAGATTGGCATCGGTCAGGGTAGTCAGGACGGAAGTGCGATAGCCTTCTTCCGGGCTTAATTGCGATAATTCCGCAAACGGTGTCAGAATGATACTGCCGCCTTCGCCCTGGGCCAGGTAAAACTTTTGCTGGTCGGGATCCACTTTTTGGCGGGCCAGGGTTACGCGGGTAGATACTTCCAGGTTCCCGGCTTTCGCCAGGATTAGCCCGGCCTCGACCCTGACTTCATCGGCAGATGTGCCACGTAGACTCAGGCTGGTCCCGGCGTACAAAGCCTGGGCTTCCAACTGGCCCCAGGTTTCTAACGACTGGTGACTTACCACCGGGCCTTGCACGTAAAGTGGGCCGGACAAACTGACGTTATTCCCGACCACGGCCCCTTCAACCCGGCAACCGGCTTCAATCTTCAGGAGTCCGCCACTGACTACATGACCTTCAATGACGCAACCCGGCCCAATATGGACCCCGCTCCGCCCATACAGGCTGCCTTTAACCCGCACATCTCCGACCAGTTGAATCTGGTCGCCCAGAATGTCGCCCGTGACAACTTTAGGCCCGCTCAAACGCAGTGGCCCGGCCATTTCAACTTTGCGGGTGGGATGCCAGGTTTCTTCGCTGGCCGGATGAGAGGGAGCAGGTGGTGGGGGTGGAGTGGGATTATTCTGAAGCAGTTCCAGGTTAAAGTCAGGGTCGGTTTCGGCCAGGAACTGAAAAAACTCGGCCCGAAAACCCGCCAGGTTATCTTCAAAGTCAGGCCGGGTTAGCGGCCCGGTCTGAGGCTGGACCGAGGGCCGGACAGTCGCCTGGTAGGCCGGTTTGCCAGGGAAAGTTACCGGTTCTGGGTTTTTGTTATCTTCACTCATTATGACTCTTCATCTTGAGCAGCCGTTAAACCGCCGATTTACAGGGAAGCTTGAGCGCCACCCAAAGCCAGACGCAGGGCGGCGAAAAGGGCCATCTGGCCTAAACTGAACAAAATCACCAGGGTCGCAGGCGTTATTAACCCGTAGAACGAACTGAGTGCGTTTTCCTTACGTAAGATTATCGCCAGGATAATCAGGTTGAACATCACCAGCATAAGTATCACGCCGCCGACCGCCAGAAGCGAAAGCGGCCAGAACAGTGGACCCCAACCCCAGATAGTAGCCAGGGCATAAAGTAAAACCGGCATCAGCGCGTAAACGATTTCGCGGCCTCGCTGGAAAGTCGGTGTCAGGTAGCCGCGCCGCCAGAGGGTCATATTGACCACCGGCAACAGCAACCCGGCCATACCCACGCCACTAATGGCCCCGGTAACTACCCGCAACCAGTTCTGCGGCTGGTAGAGAGTCGGCCAACCCAGGTCCAGGAAAGTCGAATTGAGGCCGTCAAAAACCATTATCAGGATTAAACCGCCCAGGATTAGACCCAATTTGCGACCGGGCCATTGGAGGGCGCGACCCCGGCCCACCAGCCACAGGCCCATGAACGTCAGCACGAAGCCGCCAAAAATGCCGACCATGCGCGCTTCCAGGGGCATTTGCTGCCCGTCAAAGAAATAAGTATGACTGGGACGCTGCGGGCAAACCCCCGAATTAAGCCAGCTAATCTTTTCAAGGAAGCGACCCGGTAAGACTATAGCCAGTACCAGCAAGCCCAACGCTGCCACCGTCACCAGCAGCAACGGTCCCCGGTGGCGGTCCAGAATCACGCCCGGCGTTACCAGTTCAGAAGGCTTCTGACCGATTTCGACTATCTGAACCGGCCCTGCCAGCTTTTCACTACTTTTTGCCAATGTTTCCAGCCGGGAACCTAAATTAAACCGTTAAAATTCTTTAGAAATATTTCTGGACGAGCAGACCTAATTTTTCGATACTGGCCTGTGGTACGGCCTCGCGGTCGGTCATGATAGCTGTAGCCAGGGCCGCATCACAGCCGCAGGAAAGGCTCTTATCTTTCAGAGCCGCCGCCAGAGGTACGAACTGCCGGATAATTTCTTTGGCCCGACCGACATTCTTGTGAACATTCGCGACCACCATCTCGACCGTGACGCTTTCGTGCGACTCGTGCCAGCAGTCGTAATCGGTGGCACAGGCCAGCAGAACATAGTGCATTTCAGCCTCGCGAGCCAGCTTTGCCTCCGGGATAGCGGTCATGCCGATAACGTCCACGCCCCATTGCCGGTAAATATTACTTTCGCCACGGGTGGAGAATTGCGGCCCTTCGATACAAATATATGTCCCACCGTAATGGGTGGTTGCTCCGCTGGCCTCAGAAACTTCTTTTAACAGAGGCCGCAAAGTTTCGCAAAACGGCTCGGCAAAGGGAATATGCCCGACTATACCGCTGTTATCTCCAAAGAAAGTGCGAGTCCGCGAAACCGTCCGGTCGAAAAGCTGGTCCGGTACTACCATATCCAGCGGAGGAATTTCTTCTTTCATCGAACCAACCGCGCTAACCGACAGCACGAACTTTACCCCCAGCATTTTAAAAGCGTAAATGTTAGCCCGAACCGGCAGGTCGGTCGGTGAAATACGGTGTCCTCGCCCGTGGCGCGGTAAGAAAGCTACCGGCACTCCGCCAAGTTTGCCGACCATCAGAGCGTCACTCGGTTTACCCCAGGGCGTATCGGGGTAAAATTCCTGAACCTCCGAAAGACCCTCGACCTGATAAAGGCCGCTACCGCCAATTATTCCAACTACGGCTTCTGGCATTCGTTAAACTTCTCCTGGCTGCCCGGTAGTGTCGTCAGTTACAACGGCCTTCCCGGAAAACTCTGCACGTTCTTTTTCTTCCTGTTCCAGTTGCATCAAAAGCCGCTGGATTTTGTCGCCATGTTCCATTGCCACATCAAATTCAAAAACCAGTTGCGGAGTATACCGAAGGGTGAGAATATGGGACAATTCGTGCCGAATAAAACCGCTGGCTCGTTTCAGCACCTTCAGCGTTTCGGCTTTGACCGTGGCATCACCCATGACGCTGAAGAAAATCTTGGCATATTTCAAGTCGGGGCTGGCCTCAACCCGCGTGACGGTCACAAAGCCCAGCCGAGGGTCTCTTAACTCCCTCTGGATAAGCTTACTTACTTCTACTTTGATAGCCTCAGCTACCTGTTCTGTGCGCCTGCTCATTAAACCTTTTTACTTCCAATCCTATTTTTACTGGAACGTTAAACCTGGAACGTAATTCGGGGCAAGTGTGAGTCTAATACTCATTTTTACGAGCCAATACTTTACGCATCTCACGTTCTATACGTTAAACGATCTCTATTTTACGCCGTAATTATAACACAACCCGGCTAGAAGGCTGCGGTTAAGCATTTTTACTTATTGACAGCTTTAAAATGCGCGTATATACTCTTAATTATGGAAAAAAGCTCTAACCACTGTATCTGTATAAATTTACGCCAGACTTCCCTGGCCCTTACCCGCTTTTACGATGCGGCCCTAGAACCAAGCGGCCTCAAAGTAACCCAGTATTCGGTACTGAAAAATGCTCGCCGCCTGGAGCCGGTCAGTATCAGCCGGTTGGCCGAAGAATTGGGCCTCGACCGTACCACCTTAGGCCGGAATTTGCGGATTCTCGAACGAGAAAACCTGCTAACTTTTGGGCCAGGCCAGGAAGACCAGCGCGAACACACCATTCGCCTGACCGACCAGGGTAGACAAGCCCTGGCAATTGCCTATCCCCTATGGAAAGCGGTCCAGGTTAAAGTTACCCGGAGCCTGGGACCGGACCAGGCTGAACTGCTAAATACTTTGCTTTCAAATTTAGAAACTATCATCGAATAGCGTTGAACGTTTAACCTGGAACTTTCTATAAAGTTAGAAAATACAAATTACGGCTTATTTGGGAAGATGCCTCGCTTTGCACCTGATTTATGTATAACGTTTTACAATCCGCTTGAAAGGCATCTATAGCATGATTCAGAAATTAACGGCCCGTTCCTTTCACTATGCCTGGGTAATTGCCGGAGTAACCTTTTTAACTTTAATCGTTTCCGCCGGAGTCAGGTCTACGCCAAGCGTGCTGATCGTGCCACTGGAAAAGGAATTTGGGTGGACTAGAGCCGATATTTCGCTGGCTGTTTCAATAAACCTCATCCTGTTCGGGTTATGCGGGCCATTCGCGGCGGCCCTGATGGAGCGATTCGGTATGCGCCGGGTGATGCTAATCGCCCTGACTACGGTCGGTTTTGCCGCCGCCCTGACCAGCCAGATGAACGCGCCCTGGCAGCTCGACCTGTTATGGGGTGTCGTGGTCGGGACCGCCACCGGCGCGACCGCCAGCGTGTTATCGGCCACAGTAGCCAACCGCTGGTTTGTCAAGCGGCGCGGTCTGGTAGTTGGCCTCCTGGCCGCCAGCAGTGCGACCGGCCAATTGATTTTCTTGCCATTGCTGGCCTGGCTGGTGACAACCTTTGGCTGGCAGGCCGCTTCCTATACGACAGCCGGGGCAGTCCTGGCGGTTGTTCCGCTGGTGGCTATATTTATCCGAAACCGCCCGGTTGATATTGGCTTGCGGCCTTACGGGGCCACTGATGACACCGAAATAGCCGGACCAGTCACCGGAAATCCGTTTGCTAACGCTCTACGCAGCCTGGGAATAGGGCTGCGCTCCAAAGATTTCTGGATACTGGCCGGAAGCTTTTATATCTGCGGAGCCACTACCAACGGCCTGATTGGCACTCACCTGATACCGGCGGCGATGGACCACGGCTTTGCCGAAGTTACGGCGGCCAGCCTGGTAGCCCTCATTGGAATCTTTGATATAGTTGGCACAACTTTCTCAGGCTGGCTTTCCGACCGGATAGACAACCGTAAGCTGCTAACCTGGTACTACGGTTTGCGGGGCTTGTCGCTCTTATTTTTGCCCTACGCCCTCAGCAGCACTTTTGGCGGTCTGATTGTGTTTATTGTATTTTACGGCCTGGATTGGGTCGCCACCGTTCCCCCCACTGTGCGTCTGACCTCGGACGTTTTCGGCAAGGCTAACGGCAGTATCATGTTCGGCTGGATATTCGCGGCCCACCAGTTTGGGGCGGCTACGGCGGCTTTCGGGGCCGGGGCGCTCTACACCTGGCTTGGCGACTACAGTGCCAGCTTCTGGGTTGCGGGGCTGCTCTCTTTGGTCGCCGCTGGAATGGTAACGCGCATCGGCAAGACCGGCACAGCCGGTGGGAAAACCGTCCCGGTAATTAAGCCTGATAATAAAACCCCCGAACCGGCTGCTATATAGATGCGCCGGACCAGCCAAAGCCTGTTAGTCCTGGCCGGGGTCATGCTAATCTGGCTGGCCCGGCCTCTGCCCGCTCAGGCCCACGGTACACTTATTTATGCCTCGCCGCCAGACTGTACTAAACCTGTCCCGGCCCTTTTACCACCCGAAACCGGGGACTGCCGCACCGGCACAATCCTGGAACAGGCTCCCACTGTGGTTAAGCTGGTCTTTACCGAGCCGGTAAAACCCATCCGACACGGCCTCATTGTCACCGGACCAGCCGGAAAGCCGGTCGAACAGGGTTCGATTAGCGTCAATGGATCTGAACTCAGTATCGCGGTCGAAGCCAGCCAGGCCGGCACTTATCAGGTAACATGGCAGGTCATCTCCGAAGACAGCCACCCTGTACGCGGAAATTTTAACTTCAGTGTCGGCCAACCAAGCGAAATTATTCAACGCTCGGCCTGGTCCGGTTCGGACGTGGGCGGGGTATCACTGTTGGGGCTGGTTTTACAGGTTATAGGGCGGTTGGCCCATTTCGCCGGGTACGCCCTGGGCTTTGGGCCGTTCTTTTTTGAATGGCTGGTCCTGGCCGCCGGTAGGAATGAACTTCAAAAGGTGGCTATTCCACGCCTCAAACGCCTGACTTACTATGGCATCGGGCTTTTATTGCTGGCCGAACCGCTGGGTTTATTGGGCCAGACCGCCAGCCTGACCAACGAACAATTATTCAACCCTGACGTGCTGGCTGATATACTGGCTTCCAGCTTTGGGCAGGTAATGACCGAACGGCTCGGAGCGGCTATCTTGCTGTGGGTCTTACTGGGCGCGGACCGGCAGGGGAAACCGCTGAAATGGGGCGTAACCGGACTTTACCTGGGCCTGGCCCTGGTGGACGGGCAGACCAGCCACGCCGTAATCTCGGACTCCGTCTGGTTGGGACTGCCTGCCAACACCATCCATTTAGCGGCAATGGGCCTGTGGCTGGGCGGGCTGGTTTCGCTGGTGGCTGTCTGGAAAATCCCTCAGATTGAGGGTCAAAAAGGGCTACTGGTTAAACGTTTCGGGCGGGTGGCCGGTATAGCCCTGGCCTGGCTGGTAGTCAGCGGCAGCCTAATGGCCTGGTTGCGCCTGGCAGGTCTAAATTGGCTTAATACTCTTTACGGTCAAACCCTACTAATAAAATTAATGGTGCTGGTGGTTGTAGTGGTAATTGCCGGAATGGGGTTATGGACCAGCGGTTTGAGGCAAAAGCGGTCATGGCAGGTTGAGTTGGCATTACTATTGGGAATAGTCGGGCTAGCCGGGCTATTAATTTCCCTGCCGCCGCCTCGCTAAAAGAAAAATGCCCTGGCTTAATTGAAAAGCCAGGGCATTTTTAGTTACAAAAAGATTTATTCCGGTTAAGGTTTGTCCTGAATTTGCTCGGGGGTCTTGCCATATTTCCGCAGCCGACCAGCGTACTCCTTGAGGGATTTCAAGTACTCATCTTTGCCGAAATCAGGCCAGTTCATCGGGGTAAACCAGTACTCGCTATAGGCGGCCTGCCAGATCAGGTAGTTGGAAAGGCGCTGCTCTCCGGCAGTCCGAATAATCAGGTCTGGGTCGGGAATCTCGACATTGTAGAGGTTGCGGCTGATGGTTTCCTCGCAAATTTCTTCGACTGGAATACCTTTTGCCACAATCTTGCGCACCGCGTCCACGATTTCCAGCCGTCCACCGTAGTTAAAGCAGACGTTCAAAGTCAGCCGGGTGTTGTTGCGCGTCTTCTCAGTCGCCTCCAAAATACCTTTCTTCAGATGGGCGCTCATTCCGTCTAACCGGCCCAGGTGGTTAATCCGCACCCCCTCGGCATGCAGTTTGGGCGTTTCACGCTCCAGCACTTCCCCCAGGATGGTCATGAGGGCGCTGACTTCTTCTTCGGGCCGGTTCCAATTTTCGGTGGAAAAGGCGTAAAGGGTCAGGTGTTGCACCCCGAAACGGATTGAACTTTCGACAATCCGCCGGATATTCTCCGCGCCGGCCCGGTGTCCCGCAACCCTGGGCAGACTGCGCTGCTTGGCCCAGCGTCCGTTGCCATCCATAATAATGGCGATATGTTTGGGTACGGTCGCCGGAATCAGCCCCAGCGCGGTCAGTTCGTCAGTAGTGGGTTCGGCAGTTTTAGCTTTGGACGCGGCAGATTTGGCTGAATTCGAGGCCGGTCTGAATTTGAACATTGCTACTACCTTATACCTCTAAAATTTCTTGTTCCTTGTGATGACCGATCTGGTCGGACTCCAAAATATATTTATCGGTCAGACCCTGAATTTTCTCGTGAGCGCGTTTATCATCGTCCTCGGTGATAAGTTTTTCGTGCAAAAGCTCTTT
Source organism: Chloroflexota bacterium (assembly GCA_043727245.1). Lineage (GTDB taxonomy): Bacteria > Chloroflexota > Chloroflexia > Chloroheliales > Chloroheliaceae > 54-19. The sequence continues at coordinate 9,591 of JAYSYV010000363.1, forward strand.
GAGGTCGTTCATGCTGTCCCGACGAACATTCCGCACCGTCACCTTGCTATCTTCCACCTTACTCTTGACCACCTTGACCAAATCCTTGCGGCGCTGTTCGGTCAGGGCTGGAATAGGGATACGGATAACTTTGCCATCATTATTGGTGGTAAGGTTCAGTTCGGACTTCTGGATAGCCTTCTCGATAGCGCCCATGGTGTTTTTATCCCAGGGCTGGACTACCAGCAAGCGAGCTTCCGGGGCGCTCACGCTGCCAAGCTGGTTGAGCGGCGTGGTGCTGCCGTAAACTTCAACCAGCATCTTTTCAATCAGGCCCGGTACGGCCCGGCCAGTGCGGATATTCTGCAACTCGCGCCGCAAGGCTTCCATGGCCTTTTTCATTTTACTTTCTGTTTCAGATATTACGTCCTGGATCATATGAACCTTTCCTCCTTATCAGTAGGCAACAGCCCTGACCTTGCCAGCCAGGGGTAAAATTACCCAGGTATAGCTTCTTTGCTTTTCCCCTCAGCTTATGGCTGATACCGAATTATTCTTGAGTTACAGGAGCTTCGTTTTTAATCAGCGTCCCGACTCGTTCGCCCATTACCGCTTTGAGAAGGTTATCGTCCTTCATCATATCGAAAACGATAAGGGGCATATTATTTTCCATACAAAGCGCCAGGGCGGTACTGTCCATCACCCGCAGGTTCCGGTTGAGCGCTTCTCGGAAAGTCAATTCATCAAATTTCCGGGCATCCGGGTTGTTTCGCGGGTCTGTATCGTAAACGCCGTCAACATCGTTCTTTTCCATCATAATCAAGTCAGCATTAATTTCCATCGAGCGCAGAGCAGCGGTGGTATCAGTCGTGAAATACGGCAGTCCGGCCCCACCGGCCAGGATAATTACGCGGCCCTTTTCCAGGTGGCGAATGGCCCGCCGCCGGATATAAGGTTCGGCGACCTGATGCATTTCGATGGCAGTCATTACGCGGGTAAAGACACCGCTATGTTCCAGCGAATCCTGTAAGGCCAGCGCGTTCAAGACGGTTGCCAGCATTCCCATATAATCCGCCGCCGACCGCTCCATGCCCTGGGAACTGGCCTTAAAGCCTCGCCAGATATTGCCACCACCAACCACTATCGCAACTTCTACCTTTAATTCAACAATTGCCTTGATTTTGTTGGCAATTACCTGGGCAATTTTGGGATCAATACCGAATTTTTCCTCGCCCATCAAGGCTTCGCCACTTAATTTGAGCAAGACCCGTTTGTATGCCGGTTGAGGCATTCTATAAATTCATTCCCTTCTCAGGTAAAGGCTGGCTACTTTTTTTAACTCTGACAGCCCGCCCTATTGTTTCCTATATGCTGATTTCCGTCCGAGGCTCGAAAGGTATAACGTAACACTAATTCTAAAAGTTACCTTACCCGTGGAACGTGGAAACATTATCAGGTTCAATTATACCCTGTATAATTTGAAATCGTACAACGCTGCCTTATCCGGCAACTTTTAGCATACCCACGTTTACATTAAAATTATACCCTAAAAAGTTGGAAACGGAAACAACCTGACCGTAATCCGCCGAATACATACAACAAAGCGGATGCAGGCACTTTACCCACATCCGCTCCATCAAAAAGTTTATTTACCCAGTTCGTAGCGCACGAAGCGGCGAATAACAATATTCTCGCCCAACTTGGCCTTGGCCTGAGTAATCAGGTCGCTGATTGTCACCTTCGGGTCGCGCACGAAAGACTGATGTAAGAGTACATGTTCTTCGTAGAAGCGCTTGATATTATCGCCATGTTCGCGCTTGGCATCTTCATGTTCCTCAGCCGGGATTTCCTCAACCGAAGTGAAACGCGGGCTAAGACCGGCAATATGCAATGCCACGTCTTTAGCCAATTTCTGAAAATCTTCCGTCCGGGCTACGAAGTCGGTTTCGCAGCTTATTTCTACCATTGCGCCAACCCGGCCCTGGTGAACATAGGTTTCAATCAAGCCCTGCTTGGCTTCACGACCGGTTACTCTTTCGGCCTTCTTCAAACCGCGTTCTTCCAACCAGGCTTTGGCCTTTTTGGAGTCGCCCTCATTGGCAGCCAGGGCGTTCCTGCACTCCAGGATGCCAGCGCCGGTTTCCTCACGAAGCGCCTTCACCGCTTGAGCCGAAATATCCACGTGTCTTCTCCTCTAATAATATACGTATTACTTACTTTTAACAGACACAAGGCGGGCCGACCTGAAAATGTCGGCCCACGGTACTGCTGATGCTTAAAAATTGAAGCGAAAAGCCGCTAACTAGCTGTTTTTAACTTCTTCAGCCGCTTCCGGTGACAATTCAGCCGTCTCAGGTTCAGGAATTGCCAACTCCGCAGTTTCAGGTTCAGGAATTGCCAACTCAGCCGTCTCAGGTTCAGGAATTGCCAACTCCGCCGTCTCAGGTGTAGGAATTTCCAGCTCGGCGGTTTCAGGCGTAGGAATCGCCAGCTCAGCTATCTCAGGTGTAGGAATCGCCAACTCGGCGGTTTCAGGTGTCGGGATAATTGACGCGGAAAGCGGCGGAGCAGCCGGAGCCGGATTAACAGGCTTCTGAGTCTGGGCCGCAGCGGGCCTCTGAGTCTGGGCTGGGGCCGCTGGGGCATTGCTCACAGGAGCGTTATCCCGGTTCTGACCTTGACCCTGACCCTGACGAGGGCCGCGATCATTACTACCCTGACCTTGACCTTGACCCTGGCGAGGGCCACGGTCCTGGCGAGGGCCACCGCGATCATTACCACCCTGACCTTGACCTTGACCCTGGCGAGGGCCACGGTCCTGGCGAGGACCGCCGCGATCACCACCACGGTCGCGGTCGCCCCGACCGCCATGTTCTTCATCAGTCATCATTTGCTCGGAACGGGTAGCTTCCCGGCGGTTAGTACCTTCGATGAAGGCATCGGCCAGGCGAGCGGTAATAATCTTAATCGAGCGAATGGCATCATCGTTGCCGGGAACAACATAGTCAATTTCGTCCGGGTTGGCGTTGGTATCGCCAATTGCGATGACCGGAATTTCCAACCGGATGGCTTCCAGCATGGCAATGCGTTCTTTGTGCGGATCAATTACAAACATGGCGCTCGGCAAATCGGGCATACCTTTGATACCACCCAGCACTTCGGTCAGTTTGCGAATTTGCTCACTCAGCTTGCTGGCTTCCTTTTTGGTCCGCATTTCAAACTCGCCACGAGCTCTCTGGGCTTCCAGTTCGCCCAGGTAGCGCAAACGGGTCCGAATGGTTACGAAGTTGGTGAGCAGACCACCGGGCCAGCGTTTGTTCACGAAGAATTGCCCGCAGCGGGTAGACTCCTCGGCAATAACGTCCTGGGCTTGCTTCTTGGTCCCAACGAAAAGCATCTTGCCGCCCTGGGCCGCCAGTTCTTCCACGAAAGCCGCCGCCTGTTCCAGGCCGGTAACGGTCTGAGCAAGGTCAATAATGTGGATACCATTGCGCTCGGTGAAGATGTAAGGGCGCATTTTGGGGTTCCAGCGTTTGGTCTGGTGGCCGAAATGGACTCCAGCTTCCAGCAGCATCTTCATAATCTGAGCGGGGGTCTGACCTGGGTCAATTGTAGCCAGCGGACGGGCTAAAGTAGTTGGGGTCGAAGGAGGGGTATCGTTAATACTAGCAACCATTATGGGTACTATGTCCTTTCAAATTCGTTGAACTTCCGCTACCGTCATTCCGCCGGTTATCCAGGTCTTTTCGTGTGACCGGACACGAACCGAGCGGTCGGATAGCGTGCTTATTTGACAAAATACAGGCAGTGTCATAAAAAAACACCGTCAGCTATTGTAACACTTTGAGCTTGCTAAATCAACTTCGCCTAGAGAGAAAGAGTCATTGGTCAGTAAATTCTGGTTAAGCCGTGTTTTTATCTATAGTGCCTAGAAGTACTCTGTTATGTAAGACTTGCTATTCTTCTGGCTCTAAAGAAAAAGAAACGTGGGACAATATCCGAATCAAAAGCCAGGACAGATTCTACCATGTTTTGCCTGATGTAAGGTCTTCATTCATGCGGTATACCCAACGGGCCGAGATTTCTCGACTTCGCTCGCACTCGAAGGGCGTGACAAAATGTTCGTTATGTGGTGTACTTGTGAAGCCGAAACATTACAATATTGCCTGAAATTATTTTTGGTTGGATTTGCCAGTTTTTGCGTTATTCTACTTCATAGAAAAGAAAAGTTATCAGGCTAAGAGAAATTTTTTGTGAAAATATTAGTGACTGGCGGGGCAGGCTACATCGGGTCAGATACCGTCCGGGAATTGTTGGCCCGCGACCATAAAGTAGTAATCCTGGACTCACTTGAAAACAGTTCGGAAATCTCTCTCAAAACGCTAGGCGTGCTGGATAAGCTGATCGTCGGGAGTACCAGCGACAGCCGTTTGCTGGACCGTATCTTCAGTGAGCAGTCAATCGAGGCGGTCATTCACTTCGCGGCTTACAAACGCGGCAACGAATCGCTTACTCGACCCGCTGATTATTTCCTGAATAATGTCGGCGGAACCTTTACGCTCCTGGACGCGATGGTCCGGCACAAAATAAAGTATTTTATCTTTTCATCTTCGGGGGGCATTTACGGCAATCCCCAGGTAGTGCCGGTCAGCGAAGAAAATAACCTGCCGCAACCCGAAAGCCCCTATGGCGAGGGCAAATTGATGGTCGAGAAAGCCCTGCCCTGGTTTGACCGGGCTTACGGCCTCAAAAGCGTCAGTCTGCGCTACTTTAATGCCGCCGGAGCCGCCCCGAATGGCGAAACCGGTGAGGACTGGAATGTCACTAACAACTTGATTCCGCTGGCCCTCAAAGCCGCCCTGGGCCTAACTCCCTCTTTCTCGATAATGGGGGCCGACCACCCGACCAGGGACGGAACATGTATTCGCGATTTCATTCATGTGACCGATTTGGCGGTGGCCCACATTATGGCCCTCGAAAACTTAATCCGAGGCCAGGCCAGCCCAATTTACAACCTGGGAACCGGGGAGGGTACGACAGTGCGCGAAGTGGTCGATATGGTCAGGCTGGTTACGGGGCGGGATTTCCCAGTCAAAGAACTGGCCGGAAGGCCGGGCGACCCGGTAGCAATTTGGGCCGATAGCCGCACAGCTCAAAACGAACTGGGCTGGCAGCCGCGCTATACCCTGGAAGACATGGTACGGAGCGCCTATAACTGGCATACAAGCCATCTACTTTCGCAATAACCTATTGCAGTTTATTGACCCTTCCATTCAGGCTGGCGTTTTTCCATAAAGGCGGTCATTCCTTCGCTGGCATCCTCGGTCAGGAAATTCATCGAGAGCATGGTGCTGAGATAGTCGAGGGCTTCGTTAAAAGGCATCTGGTCGGCTTTTATAAGCGCGTCTTTGCCCAGTTTGAGAATGGCCGGACTCCTGGAAGCCAGGTCGGCAGCCAGCAAGTCAACTTCGGCCTGGAGCCGTTCAGCCGGAACCACCCGTGTAACCAGGCCGATTCGTTCGGCTTCCTGGGCATCAATTTGCCGCCCGGTGAGCATCATGTCGTAGGCTTTCTTGCGGCCCAGGTTACGAAGTAATATAGCCGAAATCATCATCGGAAACAGCCCGACATTCACTTCGGGAGTGCCAAAGCGGGCCGTTTCGCTGGCGATTACGAAGTCGCACGATACCGCTAGTCCGCAGCCTCCGGCCAGGGCCAAACCCTGGACTGCCCCGATTACCGGCTTACCCAGTTGCGGAATAATCTTGAACAGGCCCACGAAAGTTTCGCGCTGGATGTAGCGTAAATACTCGTTCATGGATTGCAGGTTTTCGGCCAGGTCGGCCCCGGCGCAGAAAGCTTTATCCCCGGCCCCGCTCAGTACCACCACCCGAACGGCAGAGTCATTTTTGCAGATTTCAAAGGCCCGGTAGAGTTCCGCAATAGTCGCCGCATTGAGGGCGTTGCGCTTCTCAGGCCGGTTGATAATAATATTCGCTCGCGCTCCCAACCGTTCAAACCGAACATTTTGAAATGCTTCAGGTTCCTGGCTCATTTTCCACGCTCCATTTTCAGGGTCAGGTTATTTTTACCTTAAAACTGCCAGCCCTTGAGTTTTTCCATCAAAAGATAGTTAGTAAGGTCCAGCATCATCGGGGTAATGCTGATTTTCTTCTGGGCCACGGCGGCTATGTCAGTACCTTCGGTCAGGTGTCCTGCGGGGCGCTCTCCACCAATCCAGTAATAGGGGCGGCCACGGGGGTCTTCGCGCCGGAAAAGCTCGTCACTATAAATACGGCGGCCCTGACGAGTGACTTCGATGCCAGCCACTTCCTCAAAGTTAAGACTTGGTACATTGATATTGAGCAGCAAATCCGAAGTCAGGGCCAGCCCGCCTTCTTCACCCTTCAAATTTCGCTGGAATAACGTCACCAACCGCCGGGCAAATTTCCCTGCCGCGTCAAAATTGTAGTCCACATAAGCGTCACAGGAAACAGCCAGGGCCGGAATCCCGGCGATATGGGCTTCCATCGCCGCCGCAACCGTACCGCTATAGGTAACATCGTCGCCCAGGTTCGGGCCGGTATTAATTCCACTTATCACCAGGTCGGGCTTTTCCGGCATGAGGCCTAGCCCGGCCAGACTGACACAATCGGCGGGCGTACCGTCAGTCGAGAAAGCATCCAGGCCGTTGTACCACTTGATTACGTTAACCCGCAAGGGCCGATCCATAGTCTTGTTGTGGCCGCTGATACTCCAATTGCGGTCAGGGGCGATAACCGTCACTTCTACATCGGGTAAGGTCGCCACCGCTTCATAAAGCGCCTGAAGGCCCGGCCCATCAATGCCATCATCGTTGGTCAAAAGTATACGCAAGAGAGTTTGCTCCTTTAGCCTGAAAAAGTTATTTCGGGGCCATACGGATAGCGCCGTCCAGCCGGATAACTTCGCCGTTTAACATTTCATTCTCAATGATGTGCCTGGCGAGGGCGGCATACTCGCGAGGTTGGCCCAGGCGCGAGGGGAAAGGCACTTGCTGACCCAGCGAAAGACGGGCCGGTTCGGGCAGACCGGCCAGCATGGGCGTATCGAAAATACCCGGCGCGATAGTCATTACCCGGATGCCGTAGCGGGCCAACTCACGGGCAATGGGTAGGGTCATGCCGACCACGCCGCCCTTGGAAGCCGAGTACGCCGCCTGTCCGATTTGACCGTCAAAGGCCGCCACCGATGCGGTATTGATGATTACGCCGCGTTCGCCACCCTCGCTCGGCTGGTTTTGGGTCATAGCAGCTGAGGCCAGCCGGATAACGTTAAAAGTGCCGATAAGGTTAATCTGGATTACTTTGCTGAAATTAGCCAGAGGGTTCGGGCCATCTTTGCCCAGGACTTTCTCGGCCACGCCAATCCCGGCGCAATTGACGGCGACATGCAAGCCGCCAAAGTGGTCAACCGCCGCCTGGACCGCCGCTTTGACCGATTCTTCGTCGGTCACGTTGGTCTTGACGAAGCGCACCCGTTCGCCCAATTCCCCGGCCAGTTCTTCGCCCTGGGCCTGGTTCAGGTCAGCAATAATCACCTGAGCGCCGGCTTCATGCAGCAGCCGGACACAAGCTCCGCCCAAACCGGAAGCCCCACCTGAAACCAGAACCGCTTTGTCCTTCAACTCCATGTGGACTCGTTTCCTTTCCATTCTTTTAAAGTCTTTGATAGGTTAAGCTGCCGCGATTATACTACAAGGCAGTACAGCGTGGAACGTGGAACGGTGGAAGCAAACAGGAACCATGTTGGCTGTTTAATCTGGATTATCTTTTCCGTCAGGTTTTCTATGGTTTAGGTCTAACTTTTCTATCGTTTTCACCCATCGAAAACTAATTGCGGCTGGTGAAATAAATGCTATTATTAACCTAACATTCGATAAACGTTGAACATAAAATAAAGTAGCATCTGCATTCTACCGGGAATTACGGGATACCTTTGATGGACCTGGCGTTTGGCCGGGAAAGCCGTGACCTGGCAGTTATTTGCTTCGTCACCCAGCAATTCCTGTTTAATACCCTGGGCATCTGGCTGGCGACCAGGGGCCATATGACTCGGCAGCAGGGCTTACGCAAAGTTTTCCTCATGCCGCTTATCTACGCCGCATTAGCCGCCGGGTTTTTCCTGCTGACCGGCATATCTATTCCGGGACCGGTGGATAAAAGCGTCACGATGGTTGGAGAAGCCGCCTTGCCGGTTGTGCTGCTATCGCTGGGCTTGCAACTTGCCGAAACCCGGCCCGACCTGGCTGCTATGTCTAGCAGTTTGTCGGAGAGAGCCTTATTTTGGCCGAAAGGGTACTACCTGTAGTTCTAAATTGACACACTTTGTCTATAAATGGTAGTCATTTCGATTACTCCGACAGGCTGCTAGAATCGGCCTGGGCGTAATTTACCGGTTGGTCCTCTCACCGGCCCTGACCTTACTGGCAGTCTGGTTGTACTCGCCGGTATTTGGCCTGACCGGGCTGGCCGCCAAAGTGCCGATAGTGGCAATGGCAATGGCAATGCCGTCACAATCGTCTTGCTCTCCATCGAATTTGGGGCCGCTCCAAGTTTACGGCCAGTGTGGTCTTTATTGGGACGCTGGTTAGTGCGGTTTCCCTGACCCTGATTCTAACCCTCTTAATTTAAAAAGGGCTGAACCATCCCAAAAGATAGTTCAACCCTTTTTTAGTTTTATTGCTTTACTGGTTGGGGAAAGCCTGGAAGCCTCCATCGGCATAAACCACTGAATACGGCAGATTCGCCAGCGGGTTATAGAGCATCAAGCCCCGGCTAAAGTTCTGTGCGATAGCCGCCGAGGTGCTGGCATCCGAATCTGACGGACAGCCCAGGGCAGATTGGACCGCCTGGTTATTACTCCACAACGTTCCGAAAGAACCCCTGGGAACCAGACTACAGCCGGAAGGGTTAGGCGTAACACTGCCCGCAGTACTGGCCGGGGTATTGGTGACAGCCTGGGCTACCGGGCCGGTGGCGCGAT
>JAYSYV010000364.1:0-1963 GCA_043727245.1 Chloroflexota bacterium
TTATGCCTGGCACCGGTTGCCCCTAACTGGACCACCAATGAAGACCTGTTAGGCTATCAAAGCCCTTTAACCGGCAAGTACCACGATACGATAGTGAGCCGTTTTGTAAGGGAAGCCGCTCAGGTTTATCAGACTTTTACCCAGGCCGGTTTTACCCCGCCGCCTTACTTTTTAGTTTTAGATGAGATGAACCTGGCCCGGGTTGAGTATTACTTTGCCCGGTTCCTTTCGGCGATGGAAATGCGGGCGCGCCAGGGGGAAGCTATTATAGAGCTAAGCCCGGAAGACCGGGTTATCCTACCTCCGAATTTTTATTTTACCGGAACCGTGAATGTAGACGAAACAACCCACAGTTTTGCGGATAAGGTCTACGACCGGGCCCAGCTAATCGAAATGGAGGTCAACTTTGATGACCTGGCGGCTGCTTTAGGAGATGTACCTTTCAGCGGTCAATTACTGGAAATCTGGAAAATCGTTAGTCCGATTGCTCCTTTTGCTTTCCGGGTCCTAAATGAAATAAAAGTCTATATAGAGCAGACTGGGAAAATGGATTTACCCTGGCAGGTACCATGGCAGGCAGCCCTTGACGAACAGGTTCTTCAAAAGGTGCTCCCCAAATTAAAGGGGACCGACCCGCGTCTGGGTATTGCGCTGGATAAGCTTGAAAAATATAGCAAAGACATCCTGCCTTTGACTTACACCAAAGTCGCCAGGATGGCAGAGGACTTTCGCACTCATGGTTTTGCATCTTATTTCTGAAACTGATGTAAGGTTTTGGGACCTGGCGGGCCAGGCTATTTCAATACCGGCTGAATGGTCACCAGCTTTGGTTGAAATCCCGGTGCCGTGGGAAAAATGGGAAGCAGTGCTGGTCTGGCGCCAGGGGCAATTGCTTCCCATTTATCTTAAGAAATTGAATGGCCTCACCAGGGTAATGGTTGACTGGCCTCGTTCAAATCCCGGTAATTACCACCTGAGTTACCAGGTTAATTCGATTGTCCACGAACAAACGATTACCATTTATTCCAAAAAAATTAGTCCGCAATCCTTTGTAACTATGCTGGATGATCTCCAGAACCGCCTTCCGGGAGCAATTGCGCTGGCCTTGAAGTCAGTTGGCGGGTTGAGTGGGGTAAATTTGTTGCCTGCTGCCGAATCCAGTTTTGCCCAGGAGTTGCTCAGAATACGCCGGGCCGTCCTTGGGACAACAAATAGGCTGGGTTTACTGCAGGTTCTTCCAAAAGTGGCAAGAAATCCTCATGTTAACTTAAGTGCCAGCGAAGTGTGGACCAGAAGTGAACTGGCCCGCGCTCCACACCCGGTCCGGTTGTTTCAGGCTTATCAACAGGTCAATAATCTGGACGCCGAGAAACGCCCCTTACAGGTTTTGGATAGCCGAATAGAACATACTTATGATGTATATGAAAATCGCCTGTTAAAAACTTATTATCAACAGGTTTCCCAGCGGTTGCGCCGCTTAATATCTGCTCTTGACAAAGCTAATTTAACCGATCTCTACCAGGAAGCCCTAGAATTAAATAATCGTCTGGATTTAGCCCGGCGTGGTGCCCCTTTTCTGGAACAGGTGAGCCTGCCTGATTTCGTTCCGTCCAGGGTCACAATGGTATTATTGAAAACCCCGGCTTATCAAGCGGTGCTGGAAGGTTACCTTGAATTTCACCGGAATGTGGCCGTCCGTTTTGACAGTTCTGCGCTTGAGGCTCCTCTCGAAAATTTGCCTTTTCTTTATCAAATGTGGGGCACGTTGCAAGTTATTTTGTTACTTTTAGAGCAAGCCGCCAAAGCCGGATTTGAATTGGAAGATCACCGGTTAATCAAGCGTGACCGGACCGGATTTTATTTACAAGTCCTACCAGATAACCAGCCGGTTCTTTCACTGGTTCACCCTATAACAAATGTCCGCGTTAAACTAACTCCTGAGCATACCTACAGTGCCAATAGT
>JAYSYV010000365.1:0-1962 GCA_043727245.1 Chloroflexota bacterium
AAACCCAGGCCGAGCGCGAAGAAGCCCAGGAAATTACCCCGGAACTCCGAATTGTCGCCTGACCCAAACAAACCCCATAGAGCCGAGGGTCCGGTAGTGAACAGTCCTTTAAGGGTGGCCGAGTTGTAAATCACAGTAAACTTTGGCTGGCTGGCTCCGCTGGCTCCGGCTTCCCGCAGGGTCGGCAGCAGGACCGGCAATATCAGCACCCCATAAACCGCCATTACTCCCACCGCCAAAGCCAGGCTACGCGGCCACTTTTGCCGCCAATCCTTGCGCTCCTGCCAGAGCCGGTAGAGAGTGTAAAGGGCGCTGAACATCACGGCATACAGCAGGTAATACCATGTATCCAGCGACAAAATTAACAGAAAAGCCACGCTCAGGCCGCGCCAGAGCCAGGGCCGGGCTTCCCGGTTCATCGTTTTGAGGAAGCATAAAATGTAGAGCGGCAGCCATTGTATTGAGGTCAATTCAAGCTGTCCCAGGTTCAACAGACGGGACTCCAGGGGCGAACAGGCGTAAATTAGACCGGCTACCAGAGAAGCAGCCTGGTGGCCGGTCAGGTAGCGGGCCAGCAGGTAAACGCCCCACCCGGCGATAGTCAACTGAAACAGAATGATGATGTTAAACGAGGCCACCAGACCGAATAGCAGTTGAAACGGGGTGGATAAATAGCCGTCCATCGGGTCGAGGGCGTGGAAGAAAAGATTGGCTCCGACCGGGTGCAGCAGCATGGGGGTCGTATAAGGATGGGTATGCAAATCGAGCAGCGAAAAACGCATCCACCAGTTATTCCAGAGATGCTGCCAGACATCCCCGCTACCGGCCAGCACTACCTGGTCGCCCAGGTGCAGGGCCAGCGGCCAGCTAAAAGCTATCGCCACCAGCAGGTAAAAAGCCAGGGGCAGGTAGGTAGCCCCCTTTGGACTATACACAAATTTCTGCCAGGTTTTCCAGGAACTTACGGCGTTAATTTCGGATGGGGACTGCTGTTCCAAGTTATTCATCTTTAAATAAAGTAGGTATTATAAAAAATCCAACCGGCCTGTAAGGCCAGCGCACATGCCAGTAAAGCCACTACCGTCCGGCTAAAGCGGTTATAGCCACCCAGCGCCTTTGTCACCAGATAGCCCGCCAGCAGTGAAGTAAAGATACCGTTGAGCGAGAGTAAATCCCAGTCGTTTGGACCTAAATCAGGATTCCAGACAAGCGAAAAAATCCAGGTATAGGCGGCCATGCTCCCCAGGAAGAAACCGGTAGCATCAATCGACTGGCGGCGAACCAGCCATAGCCCGGCCAGTTGCAGAGCTATTCCCAGGACCACCAGTGGCATTACGGCCTGGCTTCCAACCCAGGCTAACCCCACTACAAAACAGAGTAGCCCCAGCCCTACCAGTCCCCAGTCTGCCAGTCCTTTTTTCGGCTTCGCGTGTACCAGCAGCCAGCCGCCGCTCAGGCCGATTAAAGGCAGGGCCAGGGGAGCCAGGCGCATTTGCAGGTTGAACTGGAAAATCAGCCAATCCCAGGACACAATCGGATAAAATTCGCGTGTATCGGGCCGTACCGCCGAGGCCAGCAAAGGTTTAAATGAACCGTTGTCGCTGCCGCCGAACTGTCGCGAAGCCACGCCCCATTGTTGCCAGCTATAATTGTACATTATAGCGAGTAAACCGAAAGCCGTGATACAGCTTGCGCTGACCAGTCCCGCTACTAAAAGCTCTTTCAGTAAAAGCCGGGAATTCAAACCCTTCGGGCTGAAAAATTTAGCCCGCCACAGTAACAGAAATACCATAGATGGCCCCAGGAAAAGAGCCTGGGGATGCAACATTACCGCCACCACCAGGGCCAGGGTCGGCCAGGCCAGATTGATTTTGTGGTAGAGGACCAACAGACCCAGCCATAAATAGACCAGGGCGGTCAGTGTAACCAGTGTATAGCTTTCAATATAGCCAAAGAAGACCA
>JAYSYV010000366.1:0-6161 GCA_043727245.1 Chloroflexota bacterium
GCTTCGGTCAGAGCCTGCCCTGGTTCGGGCAAATGTTCCAGCACCTCACTGGATATTAGGCTGTCAAAGCTGTTATCGGCAAAAGGCAAGGTCATAGCCGAACCGTATACATCGACGGTTACGCCTGGAGCCTGGCCTTTCGGCAAATCCAGGCCCACATAATTAGTTACCCTGGTTAAAAGCGACCGGTACGGCTGCTGCCCGCAACCTATATCCAGTAAGCGCCCCTCTAACCGGTCGGCATGTTTTTGAACTGATTTCCAGAGGCTGCTCTGGATAGTGTAAAGCGGGCTGTCCCAGGCAATCGGTGATTTCAAGAATGGGCTACCTTTTCCAATATCGTCATGGTCCTCTCGGCCGATTTGCGCCAGGAGTAATTCGCGGCACATTCTAATCCGCGTCGGCTTAACTTTTGCTGCAACTCACTATCGCTCAATACTTCCTCAAGAGCTTTAGCCATTTTCGCCGGGGTAGAGTCGGCCATCAAATACACCGATTCTTTTATTCCTTCAGCCAGGGCAGCATGGTCCAGGGCGATAACTGGCGTTCCGGAACCGAGGGCTTCCATAGTGGTAAACGAAAAACCTTCATGCGAGGAAGGCAGGATAAAGGCGGTAGCTCCATTATAAATCCGGGCCAGCTCGGGATGGCCGATAAATTCCAGGTGAAGTACATCATTCTCCAGATGATGGTCTGCAATCATTCCCGTCACATCTAACTTCAGGTAATTTGGCCCGACAATGACCAACCGATGCGGCAAATCTGTTTCCTGCTTGAGCATGGCGAAAGCTGACAGCAGGTTGGGAATATTGCGGCGCAACGAAAGCTTGCCGACAAAAAGGACATAGGGACGGTCAGCCACACCGTATTTCTCTCGCACTGAAGCGATTTCGTCGGGATTCTCGGCGGGTCGGAAAATTGTCCCTGCCGCTGGGTGAATGACCGTAATTTTAGCGGGGTCGGCTTTGTAAAAGTGCTGCATATCGTGTTTGGCCGACGCTGAAATTGCAATTATCTGGTTAGCATGAGTGGCCGAATACTTGAAGAAGGGTGTGAACCGGATTTTATGCCACCAGGGAAAAGTCTCGGCATAACCCTCATAAATACCCAGGTTGGTCATAACCGTTCGGCCCTTGAAAAAGACCGGAATAGTATATGAGGGGCAAAAGAGAACCGCATCTTTACGCGCAGCCCTGGGTAAAAGCAGGTTCTCCCAGATTAGATTTGGTACGGCTTTACCAAGCACTCTGTTTTCGAAACGGTTATCTAACCCCAGGCTATTCCAGTCTACCGGCTGGCTGGTGTACACTGTAACCTTATCAAAAGGTATGTCTACCTGGTTCCATTCTTTAAGCAAAAATTCTACGTAGCGGCCCACTCCGGTCCGTTTACCTACCAGGCGTTGCCCGTTAATTCCTAAATGCATCAGCTTATTTTCAAACCTTTCGGAAAAAGACCTGAGTGTACCCGCACCGTTCCAGTTGGACCGCGTTCAGGTGACCGCTCAGAAAGTCGTGGAGAGCCTCACGAGCGCCCTGTCAGTAACCGTAATCGTCCATAAATATTATCCCACCCGGCGAAACCATGTCATAAAGTTTGTCGAGGCAATGTTCTCATCAAAATCCTTCCAGCTAAGTTTAACGACACCGGTCACAACTTTATGAGGAGCTACTTTTACTTTCCCCGTTATGATCGGTTAAACCTTCCGGTTGAATTGACTTTCTAAGAATAAAAATCTGGCTGTGGCCGAAAGAAATCTGGCGACCGGGCTTAGCCAAATAAAGAGCCTCGAGCTTCATCAGGCCAAAAAGCGACCGGTTCAGAAAACGCCAGCGAGGCAGTTTAACCGCCAGCCCCCGGTCGTGGTTATGGTTATGGTTATGTTCATGTTCATGCGAATGCTGGTGTCCAGGCGAGTTATTGTCATGAGGCTGGTGGTCTTCGTGGTGAGCAGGGACCAAATTTTTAGCCTTGCGTTTCACGGTTCCCCAGGCCGACATTAACATATTGATGTAGGTTACCCGCTCAATTACAAAACCGGTCGCCTCAAATTTTCGGGTGAGTTCGTCCTGGTCATAGCGCTGATAAGAAGAATCAACCTCGGCTCGTACCTGGCCTACTCCTTTGCTGGTATTAGTACGCACATAAAGGATGCCGCCCGGCTTTATGACCCGGCTCATTTCCCGCAGGGCCGCTGTATCGCCACCCTGGCGAGATAAGTGTTGGAGTACATCGGCGGAAATAACCAGGTCAAACGAAGCGGCTGGAAAGGGAAGTTCGAGGACGCTGGCAAGGGCTAGCTGTTTGTACTGCCGGGTCAGACAAAACTGCAGGGCAAGGGCGGTTATGTCTATGCCAAAGATTGCCTCAGGCCGGGTATAACGCTCCAGCCAGCCGAGCGATACCCCGGTGCCGCAACCAGCGTCCAGAACCTTCAAATCGGATTTTCCCTTGAAATATACATCAAGCAGAGCCTGCCCGATGGCTCGCGTTCCCTGGAACCACCAGTGCTGGTCTTCCAGGTCGTATAAACGCTGATAGTAATCCGCCGATAACACTCTAGGGGCGGTTTCGTTTGAGGACAAATCGGACCTCCTGCCAGGTCAGGCCGTGCAGCGCTACCAGCCCACCAAAATAAATTATCGCGCCGCTAGGCACTAAAAAGAACAAACTTAAATCCTTCAGTAAGATGAGATAAAGCCCCATAACGGTGCCGGCTACTACCGGCCGGAGCAGGTGTTTAAGCAGAGGCACCGTAGTGATAAGCTGGCGCACTTCCCAGTAAGCCAGGCCAAGCACTACCAACTCCCCGGCCACGGTCGCAACCGCTACCCCCACCAGTCCCAGGGGTAGCACCAGCAGGAAATTCAGACTAATATTAACCGCCGCCGCCAGGCTAACTATCCGTACGTCTACATTTTGCCGGTTAAAGGCCCGCAAAAGCAAGCGGTAGCTGGAACTAATCGAGAGAAACATTACCGACCAGACCAGGAACTGGAAAGCAATCGCGCTATGCTCGTAACCCTGGCCGAAAATAAGCTCGATCATAGGCCGGGCTAACAGGGTTCCCCCGATGGCTATGGGAACAGTAAGCGCACTCATGATCCGCAGTGACATTGCCACCAGTTGCCGAGCGTCCTGTTGACGATCAGGATAGCAGCGGGCCAGGCTTGGCATCAAAGCGGTCGAGTAAGCCGTCACAAACAACATCAGAAAAGTTATGATACGGTAAGAGGCGCTGTACCAGCCCACATAAAATTCACCCAGTACGAAACCCAGCAGTACCACATCAAAGTTATAGCGGATAAGCCCCATTAACTGGCTAAGGGCCATCGGCAGCGAACCTCTCAAAAGACCAGGCCAGGACCGCACCTTCAGCTTTATAAGAGAAACCCTGGTCAGACGGTAAAACACTGCCAGCAGTCCTGCCCCTATCATAATTTCGGTTATTAGCTGGATAACCGGCAGCCAGTTCAGGTCAGCCGGATTCTGGACTACCAAAAAAACACCCAGCGTAAACAGGAGTTGTTGGACCGTATTTGCCAGGGCGACCGTCCTCATGCGCTCCAATCCCCAGAAAGCCCACTTGAAGGTGAAAGGCATGGTGAACAGAGTCAGGCCGTATAGAACCAGCAGCCCGCCGGTCTTACCAGCCTGGGGCCACAGAAAAACCACTCCCAGTAAAGCCAGGTAAGCAATCGCCGCCAGCGAAAGCCGGAGGGCTATTATGTCTCCTGAGAAAGAATCCACCCTGGAATGGTCACGGGCAATCTCCCGCTGCCCGAAGTGGTCAAACCCGGCATCGGCGAAAAGCATGAAGTACCCCAACAAGGCCAGGGCGAATTGCCAGCTTCCGAAGCCGCCTGTACCCAGTACGCGGGCCAAATAGACCGTTGATAGGAAAGTCAGGCCACGGGCCAGCAGTTCTCCACCTGAAAGGCTAACAAAGTTACTGATTACCTTCCAAAAATGGGCCTGATTATGAACCCTGGTTTGTTCGTGAACCGGGGCCATTTCCGGCTTACTGTCCAGCATCAGGCAGGTATTCCTGTTCCTTGAAAAGAACTATTTTTGCCACTTTAACGTCTTTCATCTTCCGGCAATTAGTTTGAGAACCGGACCGAATCTTTTAGATATTTTATTTATTCCGGGAATTTTAACAAGGTGATTATACACTTTTGCAAGCCTTTTGGGGGTAGGGTTTAAACGGGACACCGTGGCTGGGTCCAGCACCGGGAAAATAAAATTAATATGGGCGAACCCGGCCATTTGCAACTTCCTCTTTAACTCACCGTAACCCAACAGCCGGATGAACTGGTACTTTATATTTTTCCTAATATTTACAAAAGCAGCCATCCACGGCCTGGGTAAAAAGCCCACCCCCCACACATGCATATGAGGCTCCGGTCCCAGGCTGTAGCGGTTATAAGTGCTGAGAAAGAATTTCCCATCCGGTCTTAAAGCATGGCGAGCCTCCCTCAACAGGGCGCTTTGCTGGCTGCCCCGTTCGGCATGCTCCAGGGTATTAATCGTTATTATCCGGTCAAAGCGCTCCGGTCGGAACGGAAGGGCCTGCCCACAGGCACAAACCAGCCGGACGTGGTTTAAGCCGGCTTCATCTAATCGCTTGCGAGCTATTACCAGCCAGCGAAAGGCAATATCAACCCCGATTACTTCTTGGTACCGGGCCGCTGCTGCCGCCAGTAGTCCGCCGGTGCCGCAGCCAATTTCAAGCAGATTTAAATTGGTGGTTCTGGCAGGTTGAAGTTGAGTTGCTTCAAATTGGTCAAGCAATTTCGCGCCTGTCTCAGCCGCCCCGACTGCACCGGCTACATATTTGCGGGCCAGTTCCGGAGGCACGTCAGGTGTAAATTCCCAGTAAAGTTCGGCCAATCCTTGCCAGTCGCGATTCTGGCCGCTTTCAAGTACCCGCTTTCCTTTGGCCCAATCCTCCTCAAAATTTATCCATGGGTCAGGGAAAACCCTAAAATCGGCGATGCCCAGCACAACCGGGTAAATAGCCTGGCAGCCCGGGCAATAGTACTCCACCACTCTTTCTTCTAAATCGCCTTTGCAACGCGGGCAAACAAAACCGGATGAAGACACAGGGATGGCGAAGGCAGCGTCCGGCCCGGTTTCGGTCAGGCTTGGGGTATTAGTTTGTGGTGCTGGTTGCCCTGTTTGAGACATTTAATGGCTAATTCGTTCGATGGCCGGTAACTCGCCCGGCGATTGCTTTTAACTTTCGACCGCTCCGCCGAGCAGTCATGTAAGTCCGCAGGCGGGCGGTGCCAAGCTGGCGAAAAAGACTCAGATTCCGCAGGTAATAAGTATCAAGCCGTTCAAGTGCTAAAGGATCGCTGTCCCCAGTAGCCTCGTCTAACACGGTTGTAACTGCGGCCCGGTAATATTTGCGGCAAGTCTCCCGGATACGGTCATTATAAATCCCGTAGGGATAGGCAAAACAGGCGGCTTCCAGGCCCAACATTTTCTTGATCTGGGCCTGGCTTTCAGCTAATTCCTGCTCCAGTTCTGTCTGTGAAAGGGCCGGTAGAAAAGGATGGGTTAGCGTGTGAGCGCCTATCTCAAACCCGGCGGCGACCAGTTCGGCCAGTTCGGTCCAATCCAGTAAAGCCATTTCAGGAGCATAACCAGGCTGCCCAGGCCAATTGTTGTAGCCACCGCAATAGCCGGTAACTACAAATATGGTCGCCGGAAACCGGTATTCCTGTAAAACATGCCGGGCGGTTTGATAGAACGATTTAAGCCCGTCATCAAAGGTAATTACGGTGCTTTTAGGTCCAAAACTTTCTTTTGCCCAAATGCGGCGGGCAGCTTCGTAAAGGGTTAAAACTTCAAATCCTTCTTTAGCCAGGTGAGCCATTTGCTGGCGGAATATCTCCGGCGATACCGAAAGTACACTGCCACTATTGTCAACCGAGTGGTAGGTTAGAATTGAAACCCGGTTAGGAGAATGATCCATGTTAAAAGCCCTAACCTTACCTGCTTGCTTTGCTTATAACCGGGCTTCGTTCTTATTTAAAGCTACCCGGAGGCCTGTATCATTACTTTCGTAAACGGCCCAGGCCAATTCAGTGGCCCTCAGGCCGTCCAGGCCACTACCAAAAGGTTCTTGCCCGGTCTTGATGGCCTCGACGAAA
>JAYSYV010000367.1:0-6160 GCA_043727245.1 Chloroflexota bacterium
TGATGCAATAATTATGTGATATACCATATTTAGTATTATTTTACTTGCATTACACTATATACCGAATAGTTACTTTAAAATTAAATCAAAGCGTCAAAAGTTACCTCAGTTTAAATAATTTGCCTACGGTTTGTGCTTGCCGGAGGATTTTCAATGCCCACGCTTGTACCGTTGATGATAAAAGACCCCAGTGGCGCTCTGCTGCTGACCCTTAACGTTCCGCTGGAATATACAGCAGCCCGGTTACTGGCTGACCTGGTGGAAGCCAGCGACCTGGATTTGGTGGAGCCTACCGGGACTCTTTTGCGCTATGAGTTGACTCGGACCACCGGTAAGACGATACCGGCCCACTCGAATTTCTTTACTACCGGCTTGCTGCGCGGTGAATCGCTTATCTTGCGGCAGGTCAGGACGGGCCGGAAAGCCCCTCGGCCCGCCTTGCAAGCCCTGCACCAGGCTCGGCTGGAACTGGAAGAAGACCTCGATTATATTGATAACCGCACTTCCCAGAAACAGGCATCTACCCAGGTCAATAGCTACTGGAAAGATGCGCTGCGCTGGCAGGTTTGCCAATCCTACGAACCGGCCCTGAAAATCCTGCTGGAAAAACGTCAGGAGCTAATTGACTCCCTGAATACCTCGATGCAGATGAGTGGCCGCGCCTACCAGGGAAGCAGCGGAGCCGCTGTACTGGCTGCCGACCCGGCCTGGACCCGCAACGAAGTAGCGACCCTGACCGGCGAAAGCAAGATGCTTTTCCGGGAAGCCCTGGGCAACCAGATGACTATTTCCGGTTATGAGCCTTTTGCCGAATTGCTGGCTCTGCCCGCGACCGAAGCTTTTCTCAAGGCCGACCGGCCTTTCCGAGCGGAAATTATCGAGATGTGTACCAGGGGCAGCTATTTGCTGGGCCGCAACCAGCGCTACAAGGAAGCCCGCGATTTCGCCACGCTGGCTAAGAAATTAGAACCGTCCAACGAAATTGCCACCGCCCTGGAATGGATGGCTCAACAATATCTAAGCTTTAAGGCCGCTGTTGAACCAGAGGACCGGCTGGAACTGGCCCGCGCCATTTATGCCGCCGACGAAACTTACGGCAACATTGCCCAGGATTTGCGGCAAGTGGTCCAGGAAACCCGTGAGGGACCGTCCAAACCGCTGGGCCGGCAAGGGTTGGGCTACCAGGACCAACCGCAGGGTTATGCGCCCGGTGAAATGCCGACCTATAATTACCAGGGCGGTTATCCGCCTATCGCAGGGGCTGGAGGTAGCAATCGCCCGACTGCCCCGAAACGCAAATCGCTCATACAGGTGGTCTATCCCTGGTTACTCGGTTTTCTTGTTATATTTACATTGGCCGTTATGTGTTTCTGGATTCTGACAACTTAGGCGACTTGATGGAAAAAATAGAAGCAAGAGTAAGAAGAAATATCAGGGTGGTAACGCTGGCCCTGGCCCTGTTGATCGGCCTGGCACTGGGCTGCCAGCTTGATATTACGCTCAATAAAAAAGCTTTCGCCCCAAGTCCGCTATTGATGGCGGTAGGGTTAATCCCCGGTTTAGTGGTCGGGCTGATTATTCTGGCCTTTCTAAAACGGCGGCTGATTCGTCCAACCCTCCGCATGGTCAGCCCTTTCTGGGTAGGTATGCTGGCGGCCCCGGTGGCTGTTAGCGGGCTGGTGGCCTGGCAGCGAGCGGATGTGCCTATGGATTGGCGGCCTGTGATTGCCGCCGGGCTGATTGCCACTCTGCCGGGAGCCTTGTTGGGCTGGCTGGTGGCCTGGCTGGCGAGTAAAGGTATTCGCAAGCTGGAAGCCCCGGCGGTTATCAGCCAGTCGGCTATCCGCTTGAGTCAGGACATACAACTTTTGCAGCAGGTTCACCGGGACGCAACCGGACAGCTTCACCGGACCGGCGAAACCTTTCTGGCCCTGTTACGCATCCCCCGGCAGCGGGAAATTATGGTCTTTTATGTAGAATGCGGCGAAGAATACCCCCAGTACCCACCCCGCTCGATTGGCCTGGAACTGGAAGTTCTCAACAACGGTATAACCGAGCGTATTCCGTATACCGCCCCCATTTTAGGATTTTGGAATCCTCACTACAGCCTGGTTGATATAGTGAACGAAGCCCTTTATCTGACCAAGCACTAGAGCAAGGTGTAATAGTATGGCAAATGACGGAACCATTATTTTTAACCGGCCTCCCCGCCCTCCCCACGAGTTACCTATCGGGACGGTCGAAATTCCGCGTCCACCTGCGCCCGAATTTAAGGGTACGAAAATGCAATGGACGCTGATATTAGCCCCGGTTATCCTGGGTGTCGTAACCGTAACCGCCCTGATAGCAGTCGCCCTTTTGCGGCCCAACAGTAATATCCTTTTCGCCCTGGCGACGGTGGTTTCCTCACTCGGTTTCGTGATAGCCGGGGTATTGAGCTTGCTGGATAAACTGACCAAAGACCGGGCTAACCGTAAGGAATATGTCGAACAGCTTGCCGATATTGAAAATACTTTGCGTGATTACCGGCGGCAGCAGCAGACCAGCTTACGCTATCTCTACCCCGATATGAGCCAGATAGCCGAATGGCCCCAGTTACCCAATCCCCCCAGGTTGTGGGAGCGGCGCGTGGACGACCTGGACTTTTTAAGAGTGCGTATGGGTATCGGCTCTCGGCCCAGCACAGTCGAAGTGCGTCAGGGCGCAAACGAAAAGAAAGTGCCGATGCTGGAAGAAGCTACCCGCGTGGCAACCGAATACCGCCAGGTTTCGGATGTGCCAGACATCACCGAGATTTTCGAAGTCGGTTCGCTGGGTATCGTAGGCAATCCCTACCAGACTGCGGCCTTCATCCGGTCCATGCTGTGCCATCTCACGGCCCATCATTCGCCCGAAGATGTCAAGTTAATGGCGACCTATGCCTCGGAACGGCGCGATGAATGATTCTGGCTGGGCTGGCTGCCGCATACCCTGGACGACAAAGGCAATCCCCGGCTGGCTTCGCACTCCGACCAGTTGGCCGACATCAGCAATTTTATGATTGAGGTCATGAAACGGCGCGAAATCGTGCGCTACAACTCCGGGGCCGACCAGAATATGGGAGCTAAAAAAGACATCCGGCCCAAAAACCTTTCATGTTCCCCTGCTATATCTGGGTCATCGAAGATTTTGAACTGGTCCAGGACGACCCGGCTATCAAGCGGATTTTCGAGATAGGGGCTGATTTCGGGGTCTTTTTGCTCATTTCGACCGCCAACCCGGCGGGTGTGCCGGAACGCTGCCGGGCCGTCGGGACTATCCGGTCCAACGGCCAGGTGACGTATGAAGTTTCAGGCGAAAAAGGACGCAAAGCCACCCTCCAACCAGATATGTGCGACGTGCGTTGGGCCGAGCAATTTGCTCTTTCAATGGCGCCGCTCCAGCTTAAAGCCGCCAGCGGCAAAGGTGAATTGCCTATCAACCTGCGAATGTTGGAAATGGAAGACTTTGGAGTCAAAGCCAGCCTGGGCGAACAATTCGACCCGCTGGTCTACTGGAACCGGTCTTCGGTCGGCACTCTCAAAGCCCCTATTGGCCGTCTTTTCGGCGGGCAGCCGCTTTACCTGGATATTTCGGATAAAGGCCACGGTCCCCACGGCATTATCGCCGGGACCACCGGCAGCGGTAAGAGCGAGTTGTTATTGACCATCGTTTGCGCCCTGGCCCTGGAAAACAGCCCGGATAATTTGAATTTTATCCTGGGTGACTTCAAAGGCGGTCTGGCCTTCAACCCCTTCAAAACCTTGCCGCATGTGGTCGGGATGATGAGCAACCTGGACCTGACCATTGTCGAACGGGCCATGACCGCCCTCTTTTCGGAATTGCAATACCGCCAGCGTTTGCTGGATAAAGAAGGTGTGACTCACATCCGGGATTACCAGCGTAAGAAACCCAGGGCCGAAGTGCCAATGCCCTACCTGCTGGTCATCATCGACGAGTTCGCCGAGATGAAAGAACAGGCTCCCGACTTTATGGAGAAGATTGTCAATATCGCCCGCCTGGGCCGGACCCTGGGGGTCCACATGGTACTGGCAACCCAAAGACCAGCCGGAGTCGTGACCGGGCAACTCAACTCGAATACCAACTTCCGCCTGTGCCTGCGAGTCGTCGCTCCTGAAGACAGCGCCGATATGCTTGGCCGCAAAGATGCTTTCCTCATTCCCAGCAACCGGCCTGGCCGCTGCTTTATCAAGGTGGGCAGCGATATTTTCGAGCAATTCCAGGTAGCCCGTGTGGCTATTCCTTTCGGGCCAAATGCGGGCGACGCCGAAGCCGACAAACCGGTGGTAGCGGTGGTGGACCGGCATTGGAGTACCGCTCCTTTGATAACGCAAGCCCCCGGCAGCAAGCGGAAAGCCAGCGAGGAGCAGGAAATCCTGCCCATGGACTACGATGTTATCAACGACCTGTGCGTCAAAGCCGCCGCCCGAACAACCCTTCGCAACAAGCACCGGCCCTGGCTGGACCCGATGGGACCAAAATACTTCCTGCCTACTTTCCTGGAAGGCAAAGGCTTTGACGAAAAGCGGCTGGCCTGGCCCGCCATGCCGCCTTTTGGCTACGGTATCGCGCCGGTGGCCTTTCTGGATGATGTGGTCAAGCAAGAACAGCGCACCTTCTACATTAACCTGTTGGAGGAAGGTAGTTATTGTATCAGCGGCCTGGCCCAGGCCGGTAAGACCAATGCCTTGCGGGCAATGGTGACAAGCCTGGCCCTGACTCATACCCCGGACGAAATGAGTTTCTATATCCTGGATATGGGCGGCACTTTGCGGCCTTTCGCCGAACTGCCCCACAAGACAAAATATGTCGGTATGGCGGCGGCGGCCACCCTGAAAGGGGTAGTCAAGGAACTCTACGAGGAGTTGAACAACCGGCGGCAGTTATTTGCTGAAAAAGGGGTACTGGACATTACTACTTTCCGGTCGGTGGCCGGGCCGGGCGAGAAAGTGCCTTCTGTCTTTATCGCCTTCGACAACTACGCGACCATCCGGCACAACCCCCCCTACGACATTGAGCATCTCAAGGCGCTGGTCCGGGAAGGCCGTTCCTACGGTATGCACGTGGCTATTACGATGAATTTATCTGGGAAAGCGCCAAGACCCGCCAGTTTCATCACGGCGAAATCGAAGCCATCGAGTTTCCCTCGCCCTGGTCGCATTTCTCGCCTAACCTGACCTTAGAAGGCTTGCTGGATAGTCTGCTTTTTAACCTGGGCCGGGAAGATTTGCTGGATGGTTCGGCCAGCCTGGAAACGAAAATAAGCGCAATTATCCAGGATTTACCTAAAAAACGCTATTTATTGGTGCTGGATAACCTCGAAAGCTCCCACAATCCCCGGCTGGTCCTGGTCTATCTAACTCAGATAATCCAGCAAACCGGCACGGCTTTGCTCATTACTTCGCGAGAAGTGCCACCTTATTTTGATGGCTTTAACCTGACTTTGCGCTGCCTCGACCCCGGTTCAGCCGTTAATTTCTTGCAGTACGAAGGGCGCGTCCGCAATATTCCACCCTTGCGGGACAACTTGAAAGACCCGGAAGTAGCCCAGGCGGTCGGCCAGATTATCGCCCAGACCGGCGGACACCCCCTGGCCCTGGGCCTGGTCACGCGCCAGCTAACGACTTTTTCGCTGGACCGAGTGCTGGAAGACCTGAAAACCGGCTATAACGAACTCTCCAGTCTGCGGCATCGCCCGGCGGGTGGGCTTTACAGCTACCTCTTTAAGAACGCCTGGGACAACCTGACCCGCCCCGCCCAACGCCTTATGTCAAAATTAATTACAGCCCAGGGCCAGTACCTGACCGAAACGGAAATCGCAACACTGGCCGGTATAACCATCGAGGAACGGGTGAGGTACGACCTGGCCCTGGCCGAACTGGTCCGTTACTCGCTGCTGGAAGTCACCGGCGAATTTCAAAAGCGCTACCGCCTGCATCCTCTTACGCACAACTTCCTGAGTACCGGCCTGATAGAACAGTGGCAGAAAAATCAGCGGGCCTAGCAGTTTGTCGGAGTAATCCAAATAACTACCACTTATAGACAAAGCGTGTCAATTTAGAAGTACAGGTAGTACCATTCCGGCTAAAATAAGGCTCTCTCCGACAAACTGCTAGAACCT
>JAYSYV010000368.1:0-6160 GCA_043727245.1 Chloroflexota bacterium
GTTTTTCTTCTTTACGAAAAAAGCGGGGATTGGCTATTTCTTGACCCTCAGAGAAAGTGGCAAAGGTTTTCAGGCCAACGTCAATGCCGACCTGATTACTATTAGGCGGCAAGCGGCGAGGCTCTACCTCAACCGAGAAGCAGACGTACCACTTGCCG
Source organism: Chloroflexota bacterium (assembly GCA_043727245.1). Taxonomy (GTDB): domain Bacteria; phylum Chloroflexota; class Chloroflexia; order Chloroheliales; family Chloroheliaceae; genus 54-19. The sequence goes on from JAYSYV010000368.1 coordinate 159, forward strand.
GTACTGGAACGGGTGAGGGTAGCGGTCTTAGGAGTGCCGACAATAGGCCGGTGGAGTTTGATTTTAATATGGCCGACATTTGTAACAGAGAGCCTATCCCCAAGCATCTGACAACCAGTAGGGACTTGAGTAAAGGTCAGGGAGTCGTAGCGACCATAACCCTTAAAGCGAGGGTAGCCTACTTCTTGTTCACCGGCTTTTACCCGGCGAAAGTAAGCTTGAAAAGCAAGTTCAACCCGTTCGGTAACATTCTGCAATACCTGGGAATGGACTTCTTTAAGAGAGGGCCGGTCAGCTTTAAGTATAGGAATTTGCCGCTTGGTTTCATAATAACAAACATGGCATTTATCCTGCTCCCAGCCATCCTAACGCATGGCAAGAGTGTGGTTATACAGCCAACGACATTCTTCAAGCTGATGGTTGAGAAGGGTTTCTTGCCGACTGGTAGGCCATATCCTGAACTTAAAAGCTTTTCTCATACTGAGAATTATTGCACGTTATTAGAAAAAGGCAAAGTCTATCTAAGCCTAATTGGTTTAGCTTTGCTACGCAAAGTGAGGTGTCACTTACACCTCTTGTGGGTGAGCATTAGCTTATCTCCATATCTAAAGAAAGGGGGATTACGTTACTTCTGCTAAAAAGGCGATAAGCACCTTAATATAAGATACTTATCGCCTTTATTAATCCTGGTTATCCTTCAGAAAGAATAAACCTGGTAATTTGTCTTCGGAAGGACTAGCGGCCTCCGCCGTAGCCACCACGGTCATTGTAGCCACCGCCGCCACCGCCGCGATTGCCACCACCGCCACCGCCGTAACCACCACCACCGCCACCGCCGCGATTGCCACCACCGCCGCCGTAGCCGCCGCGACCACCGCCGCCGCCGCCACCGTAGCCGCCGCCGCCACCCTCGCGCCGTTCCTGGGGTTTGGCTTCATTGACCACGAGGGTCCGGCCATCCAGCTCGGCATTATTCAGGGTTGTAATCGCCCGCTGGGCATCTTCTTCATTGACCATTTCAACAAAGCCAAAGCCCTTGGCGCGACCGGTATCACGGTCAGTTACGATACGTACGGACTCTACCTGACCAACCTGTGCAAAGAAGTCTTCTAACGCCTGCTCAGTAGTGTAATAGGACAAACTACCAACATACAATCTCTTACCCATATCGAAAAGGGTTCCTTTCTCTTAGCGAACGCTAAATACAAACAAACAGCACACCCTGCCGGGTTTCTGGTTAGAAATTCGGCCTTAACGTTTCCTGGCTATATTGCAAAGATTGATCAAGGTGTACTTTTAACTCGAAGTTCAACTGGAACCTGTAAACAGTGGAAAGTTAGTTTGCGTTCATTCGTGTGGCCGACTCTAGAAGTCGAAACGGTGCTTTTGGCGTTGTCCCTTGAGGGGCTACAAACAAATTCTGGCGAGAAACATTCATACAGGTTCTTTTTTAACTTGCCCCAATATTATACCGCTTCAATTCAATTTTTGCAACCGTTTTATCCCCGAATAAACTAAAGATAAAATCTGGTAAACATTTTAACCAATTGTTAATCTTCTCCTTACCGTTTTCTTACCAAGAAAATTTATGCTGCAAGCAACTGCTCTCGACTAATCAGGCCGAGAGTATCCATGCTGCTATTCACACTGAAAGGGGGCCGGGAAACAGTGTTTAATCCTATTTCACCGTACGGCAAAGATATTTCAGATTTATTCATATTCGTCCTGGGTATAGGCGGACTTGTCTTTCTGCTGGTGGCAGGGTTATTAACCTATGCTATTATCACCGGGGGGCGCCGGTCGCGCCACACGCGCAAGGACGGTCTGCCTGATGAAGTACGGCAGATTGGCGGCAATACCAGGCTTGAATTCGCCTGGACTGCAGCGCCCGCTGTGTTGCTAATCGCTTTATTCATCCCAACCATAATGGTTATGAATAGCTCCGACCCGGCTAAAGTAAACACTAATAAGCCTGATGTAATTGTAATCGGCCACCAGTGGTGGTGGGAGTACCAATATCCCAACGCCGGAGTGGTCACCGCCAATGAATTGCATTTGCCGGTGATAACTACTACCGATCCTAAGGACCCTAAGTATAATGGCTACCTGGTCCACCTCAAAGCGGCCGATGTGCAGCATGACTTCTGGGTTCCGGCTTTAGGCCGCAAGATAGATATTTATCCTGACAAGGAAAACTTTCTTTACCTCAAGCCCACAACCATCGGAAACACACTGGGAGCTTGCGCCGAATATTGCGGAGCGCAGCACGCCTGGATGCGAATTAATGTAATCATCCAGTCCCAGGCCGATTTCGATAAGTGGTTAGCGGAGCAAAAAGTCGCTCAAACAAAAACGGCCCCGGCAGCGGCAGCCGGACAGGGCCAGGGCGACCCGGTTCGGGGCGAACAGATCTTTTTGAATAACACCTGTATCAGTTGCCACGCTATTACAGGCACTACTGCTGTCAGTCCTATCGCGCCAAACCTGACTCACCTGGGCAGTCGTACCACCCTGGGGACCGGTATTATTGTGAACGACCCCCCTAATCTAGGGCGGTGGATTACCGACCCCAGCGCAGTAAAGCCAGGTGTGCGTATGCCCGGCTATCAGTTGCCCATGCAAGACCTCAATGACCTGGTAGCTTACCTGGAGGAGCAAAAATGAGTGATGTCCCTTTAATACCCGAAATTAAAAAGCCTTTTTACCGGCTCGGCGAAAAAGAAGGGCTGATGAGTTGGGTTGCCACGGTTGACCATAAACTGCTGGGGCTGATGTACATGGCGACAGCCTTCCTGTTCTTCGCGGTGGGTGGAGCCGAAGCAATGTTGATGCGTATCCAACTTGGCACAGCCCGCAACACTTTTCTAAGCCCGGAAATCTACAACCAGATTTTCACCATGCACGGCACGACAATGGTCTTCCTGGTAGTTATTCCGCTGATGCTGGGGTCAGGTATCTACCTGGTGCCACTAATGATCGGGGCGCGGGATATGGCCTTCCCCCGGTTGAACGCCCTGGGTTTCTGGCTGTTGCTCTTTGGTGGACTGTTGCTCTACTACAGTTTCGTAGCCGGTGGAGCGCCAAACGGCGGCTGGTTCTCCTATGCCCCCCTCTCTGAAAAAGCCTATAATACCACTTATGGTATTGATTACTGGGCCTTGGGTCTGTTCGTCCAGGGTATCGGAACGACCCTGGCTGGTATCAACTTCGTAGTAACAATCCTGGCGATGCGCGCTCCCGGTATGAAACTGACCCAGGTTCCAATGTTCGTCTGGACGACTTTTATCAATGGCTTCCTGATTATTGGAGCCATTCCACCCTTGAACGCCGCCCTGATAATGCTTTTGGTTGACCGCCGCCTAGACGGCCACTTCTTCACACCCCAATCAGGTGGTTCGTCAATATTGTGGCAGCATTATTTCTGGGCTTTCGGCCACCCCGAAGTCTATATTATGGTCCTCCCGGCCTTTGGGATGATTTCCGAAATATTGCCGGTTTTCTCGCGCAAGCCCCTTTTTGGCTTTAACGCGATTGCTATTTCGACGATTGCAATTGCCTTCTTGAGTTATGCAGTATACGCCCACCACATGTTCTCGGTCGGTCTTGGTCCAGGGTTTGAAGCATTCTTTGCCGCCGCTACCGCTTTAATTGCGGTCCCAACCGGTATCAAGGTTTTTAACTGGGTCTTTACGGTCTGGGGCGGTAGACTGCGCTTTACCACTTCGATGATGTACTGTCTCTCGTTTATCTTCATGTTTACGATTGGCGGTATCAGTGGAGTAACTTTCGCAGTTGTGCCAACCGACTGGCAGACCACCGACACTTATTACGTGGTGGCCCACATGCACTATGTGTTGTTCGGTGGAACTTTCTTTGCGGTCTTGGGTGGTATCTATTACTGGTTCCCCAAGGCCACGGGCCGGTTGCTCTCAGAAAAGCACGGCAAGATTCAGTTCTGGTTGACCTTCATTGGGTTTAACATGACCTTCTTTATTCAGCACTTCCTGGGCCTGATGGGCATGCCCCGGCGGGTCTACACCTACCCGGAGATAGCCAACTGGAGCCTATTCAACCTGATTTCGACCATCGGGGCGGCTATCCTGGGCTTCTCGATCCTCTATTTAATCATTATGATCTGGTGGACCCTGAAAAACGGCGAACTGGCCGGGGACGACCCCTGGGATGCTTATACCCTGGAATGGTCTACCAGTTCGCCGCCCCCAATCCAGAACTTTGATACTATACCGCCCATTCGCAGCCGCCGCCCATTGTGGGACTGGAAACATCCTGAAGACCCGGATTGGAAGCGCGACCACGATGGCAAACAGTTGGTTACGAAAAGGAGTGACGAGCTATGAGTGTAACGGCTCACGCGGAAACCACTATTCATCACGAAGAGCCGGGCGCACCCATGGGGAAGGCCGAGTTAGGCATACTGGCCTTCCTCGGCACGGAAGCTATCTTCTTTGGCTTGCTGATTCTCTCCTATCTCTACTTCCGGGCGACTGACAACAGCGCACCCAACGCTCACGTCCTTGAACCAAATTTCTTTAGGACACTTATTTTCTCACTTTGTCTGTTCGCCAGTAGCGCTACGATAGTCTTCGCCGAAAGAGCCTTGAAGCGCGGCAATAGACGTGGCCTCATCATGTGGCTGGCGCTGACGGTCTTACTGGGAGCAATCTTCCTGGGCGGGCAGGTCTGGGAATATACCGACCTGTTCAAGGAGAATATTTACCCTAGCCGCAACACCTTTGGCACATCGTTCTTTACTATGACCGGCTTCCACGGTCTGCACGTCTTTGGCGGGCTGGTGATGCTTGGCATCCTGACCGGCCTGGCCGCCATTGGCGATTTCAAGAGGCCGCATTCGGCGGCTGTAACCTGCGTTTCCTGGTACTGGCACTTTGTAGATATGGTCTGGGTAGTCATTTTCAGTCTGGTCTACGTACTGCCCTACCTGAGTATCCTTTAGGTAAATGTTAGCCGGAAGGAGTTTGCGCTCCTTCCAACATATGTTGCTCATCTCTGGAAGGATTTCCATGCTCGAAGTAATACAAAAACCGGAATTTTCGCGTAGTATCAGGTCGTGGAAGATGCCCTTAAAATGGTATCAGCGCCTGACCCTGGCAACAGCAGTCGCCATCTGGCTCTTGATTGTACTGGGCGGGATGGTGCGGGTAACCGAATCCGGGACCGGCTGCGGCAATACCTGGCCGATGTGCCACGGCAGTCTGCTGCCCCGGTTGGAATACCACGAATTAATCGAGTGGAGCCACCGTCTGGTGGGATTTCTTATCGGCTGGTTAATGGTGGGGTTGGGAGTTTCGACCTTGCTGTGGTATCGCAAGCCGCGCCGCTTTCTATACCTGGCCCTGGCGGCTGGTTTTACCTATATTGTCCAGGCTATTCTGGGCGGCCTGACCGTGTTGTTAGGGACGGGACATACCTGGACGGCCTTGCACATGGGCAATTCGATGCTACTGATGGCCGCGGTCACGCTGCTGGCCCTGTTTACCCGGCTCGGTCCGATTGAGAAAAATACTTTTTTCAGCAAGCCTATTCGCTGGCTGGCCCTCGGAACCCTGGCCTGGACCTATATCGCCCTCTTTAGCGGCTCGGCGGTGGTCGGGTCTGACGCGGAACTGGCCTGCGCGGCCTGGCCGCAATGCCAGACCAACCAGTTCTTTCCGGCTTCACCCCAGGAATGGACAAACTTTACTCACCGGCTGGCGGTGGGCCTGTCCGATATCATGCTACTGGCTTTAGCTGTCGTAATCTGGCGCAGCGGGCGGCGTGACAAGCGCGTGATGCGGTCAGTCCATTTCCTGGGCGCACTCTACGTATCACAGGTCTTCCTGGGCGCTTTCACAATCTGGTTGAGCGCTCCGGCCTTCCTGAAAGGGGCGCACCTGGCCCTGGCGGCGCTTACCTGGGCGGCCCTGGTAATTCTGTGCGCGTTACTCTGGTTTTCGCCGCTCCCGCGCAACGATTCAGGCGAT
>JAYSYV010000369.1:0-1958 GCA_043727245.1 Chloroflexota bacterium
ATTCCGTTTCCATTCTTTAAGAAATCCATTCACTTGGTTATCAATTTTTGGTATGTATTTTCGTATGATATTTACAAAATCAGCAGTTCCACCTAGCAAACCAAAGTGTTCATCTGAACCCATAATACCCCACCGACCTGCTTCGGAAAACACAACATTGTGCGTGGGTGGAATAAATAATTTATCTAACTGCATTGGTGACAACTTAAGGTTTTAGTAGAGTTGTCAAGCCAGTAAAAGCTTTTTGCGAGGAGCTTTAACAATAGCCAATATTTTGGCATATTTGGCATAATATGCTCCAATACTGAGGTTCTCTCCCCGCTTGAGAGCCTCGCTGTAATGGTACAAACCTCGGTAAACCATTTCAACACTGATGGCTTGGACTGGCTGCTTTAACTCACTGGCTACCTCATCTACTAAATCTATCAAAACACTGTACAATAACCAGGTGGACCATAACTGAACCATTATCCCGTTTATTGAACTGGTGTGAAAGTAGGCCAGCCCCAACAATCGTTTAACTTGTTTGAAGGCATCTTCAATCCGCCACCTTTGCCGGTATAACCAGCCTATCTCTACGCCACTTAAACGGCCTGGCTCCAGTACGTTAGTCAAATAGCTGTACCATTTACCACCATATTCTAGCTCTACCAACCGTAAAAGTTGATCTTCACCTTTCTCAAATGAACCTACTTGGATTAACTTCTCGCGAACTCCCTTTCCATTATGATCCCCTAAATCTTTTAGTAGAGTATAGACCATGTTAGTTTTGACGCGGGTCACGAAATACTTATGATCGGTGGTAAGGTGGGCATAGCGTTCGTAGTTGACGAAGCCCAGGTCAAACAACATTAAATCCTGGGGCTGTACATACTCTTCAAGCTGGGGCCAAAAACTCTGGTCGTGGGCCAGGCTCTCTTCCTTGTACCAGATTTTGCAGGGTAAACGACTGCTTACATCGATGATTGCCAGCATTTTGCCGGCTAGTTCGGCCCCTCGCTCACCCTTTGCACGGCGCTCTTTAGCGACTTCACCCAGCAAGCCTACTCTTTTGATAAGCGCGTCCAACGTTGAACCGTCCACGGCCAGCACTCTGGGAAAATGCTTTAAGGTCGTTTGGAGTGGCCGGGGTAAGGGGCGCTGCCTGGCTCGCCAGCGTTGATGCATCCGGGGCAATACTTCATCGAGTACCTGGGCAAACAACACGGCCGGGAGTTGACGCAGCCTGGAATTGACGGCTTGCTGAGTGATTTTAAGCGGTGGTTGCCACAGCATACCTTCCTGATTAAGCACCCGCACAGCCTCACGCACACTGCCAATTTGTCGCCAGATCAAGCTGAGAACAAAGGCCAGCATTACTGGCAAGCTCAGGGTGCGGGCTCGTAGACCCATCTTCTGGTAAACATTGACCAAACCGAAAGTAAGCGGATCAATTACGTCATTAAGCGCTTGTTCGATTTGCTGGGGTGGCGGTGCGGCTACTTGATGCTTGGAACGGTCCAGGGCAATGGCTCTGGTATGGCGGATACCTTTATCTCTAGTCTTTTTAGTTTCATTTTGTTTAGTCATGCCCCTATTTTAACGGTTATGGCCTCAATTTACACCCCTTTTTAACTTGACTTTCCTTTCTTTTCCTTAAGTTGTCACTTATGCCCTGAGAGATTAAATAAAAGGTATAATTTAGAAATTTAATTTATCGACTAATTCGATAATATGTGCTAAAATACGTCTGGTAAAGTTAATCCACTTTACACACCATATAATGGAAAACCCTTTATTTAGAAAGTTTTCTTGGCTCCTTATTTATTTCTTGATATGAAGTTAGGATTTTGTGACAAAAATCATACCTATAAAAACATATAATCATAAGCCTCTCGATTTTTTAATTGTCACTGCTATACCTGAAGAACTAGCAGTTTGTCGGAGGGAGCCTTATTTTAGCCGGAATGGTACTACCT
>JAYSYV010000370.1:0-6152 GCA_043727245.1 Chloroflexota bacterium
GATTTGCTTGCTACGCAAAAAGGAATGCCTTTTATCCCCATAGCTAAAGCAATCTGAACATGCAATTTTTACCCTGGGGTTTACTTAAATTTTTAGGTATACTAAAGTAGCAGGATGTATTTTTTACACCCAGAATTTATGATATAGTAGAGAAAGAGTGTTGTCAGTTCGTTGCCGCACTTAAACGGGAACCATCTAAGGATAAAATTTATGGTTGATTCAGTAAAATCACAGCCCAGGTTTGACAACAACCTGCTGACTACACTTCCCCTGGTAGATTACCAGCGGCTCTTGCCCTTCCTTGAACCGGTCGATTTACCTCTTGGTAAAGCCATCTACGAAGCGGCTCAACAAATGGAATATCTTTATTTCCCGACTACTTCGATGATTTCGCTACTAAGTACAATGGAAGACGGCATGACCGCCGAAGTGGGTCTGACTGGCAACGATGGTGTAGTGGGGATTGCCTTGTTTCTAGGGGGAGAAACCACTCCCAACCGGGCAGTGGTCCAGATAGCTGGAAAAGCTGTCCGCCTCAAAGCCCTGGTAGTCAAAGAGGAATTCAAGCGAGGCGAAGTATTCCAATACCTGTTGCTGCGTTACACCCAGGCTCTAATAACCCAGATTTCTCAGACGGCTATCTGTAACCGGCTCCATCCGGTCGAGCAACGTTTCTGTCGCTGGCTGCTCTTGAGCCACGACCGAATAAAATCCAACGAACTGGTAATGACCCAGGAATTGATTGCCAGTATGTTAGGGGGAAGGCGAGAGAGTGTGACGGTGGCCGCCGGTCGTCTGCAAGAGCAGGGCTTAATCCAATACGTCCGGGGCCGTATTACCATCCTGGACCGGGTGGGCCTGGAAGCAAGCGCGTGCGAATGTTATGAGGTAGTAAGGTCCGAGTATGCCCGGTTGCTGGGATAGATCAGGTTAGCTTGCGCTAACCCTACACTTCAGGCTGGAATTGGCTCGACTAAAAGAAGCCGCCGGAATAAATCTATTAACTGGTTGAAATTATCTGGCTGGGTAAGATAGACGTTGCGGCCTATAGCCAATTCCTCCCCTTCAATAACCTCCTTGATGCAAAAAATTACAATTGGCACTTCCTCATTTAGCCCGGCCTCTCGCCGTATCTGGCTGGCAGCCTGGATAACCCAGGCGGTAGACCCGGCCAGGCTTACCAGCAGCAGGTCGGGCGGCTGGCGTTTAGCTTTTAAAATAGCTTCAGCCAGAGTCCGGGCCTGTTCGACTCTGTAACCATCTACCTTTAGCAATTTCTCTATTCCATCACGGGTTTCTTCAATGTCCTCCACTACCAGAATTAACCAACCCAAATTTTTGTTTGTAGTCACAAACCTACCCCTTCAAAATTGATTGTAAGCAGTCATTGCCCATCGCTTCTCTATTCTGAGCTAAGACTACTTGATAAAAGTATGGTTGTCTGTGTGTTGAAGTACATTGGGTGTTCGTTTCCTGAAATTGGGGTGGTTCTGGCAATAGCGGCCTCCCGGTTTTTATTCTATGTGTGCTAGCGAACCGACTGGTCATAGTATCCGGTCTATACTAAGAGTAGATAATCAGCCTGATCCAAAAGAATGGGAGGATAAGTACTTCCCGCTTTAATACAGCCTGGCAGGCCGATTATATCTTCAAGCACACTCTAAATGTAGCTCATTGACATTGCTGAATTACTACAATTGGTCGAAAAACTTGCGTAATTCACTGTAATTATCTGCAATGCAACCGAAAGAAGCGCTTATAAAACCGGAGCCAGGCCGCTACCTCATTATTAAATGCCCTTTTGCACATTTGCTGAATATGTAGTTCCAACACTCCGCACCGCCTGTTACTCACCATACAGGCAAGGATTTTGCCGGGTTTTAGGCTTGATATAAGATTTGCCGGGTCTTGGTAACATTGCTGCCGCCTGCTGAGCAGTAAAATGAGGGTGAAAGAAGTTGGATATGATTTCCCAAAATAACAATTGTGGGCCACTTATTCTGGTCGTAGAGGACGTAGAGGAAATTCGCGATGGGATAGAGAAGCTACTAAACACGGATGGCTACAGGGTCGAGCCAGCCCGAGCGGTAGAGGAAGCCGTCCTGAAAGCAGGATTTCAGGCTCCTGACCTGATATTGATGTGTCCAGCCGGACCTACCGTTCAAATTATCCACGCGGCCCACCGGATTCGCCAGGAAGCCTACTTGACCGAGGGTATACCTATCGTAATTTTTTGCATTGAGGAGTTAGAGGAAGGCAAGGAAATGGCAATAGACCACAATATCTATCTCACTCGATTGGACAACTTCGACCAGTTAAGGGCTGTTCTCCGCCGTCTTCTTTTAGTTAACCCCCTGGCAAGCTAAAGGTCGCCCAATTTCCCCCACTATATTCTTAACCCCAACCCAATAATCGGGCGTTTGCGGGCTTGGCTACTTCATAACATTCCCACACGTTAGCTTACAGGCCCACCCGGTCCAGATAACCCGGCGGTGAATTGAGAAACAAATCTTTAGTCCGGCTTACAAGCCCAATTTTCGGCCAGCCAACGTCTGGAATAACCGGGACTGCTGCTCACTGGGCGCTTTGACCTACTTCCGAGTAGCGGAAGCAGTCAACCAGGTGGTCGTTGACCATGCCAGTTGCCTGCATCAGGGCATAGCAGATTGTAGAGCCGATAAATTTAAAGCCCCGGCGGCGCAACTCCTTGCTCATAGCATCCGACTCAGTCGAGATAGCGGGCAGTTCGGCCTGAGTCTGTAAAGCGTTGACCAGCGGCTTTCCGCCAATGAACTGCCAGATAAACCGGTCGAAAGTACCAAACTCGGCCTGGGCCTCTAAAAACTTGTGGGCGTTCAGAATGGCCGACGCGATTTTGAGCCGGTTGCGGATGATACCCGCATTACTCATCAAGCGTTCTGTATCCGCCGGACCATAAGCGGCCACTTTAAGCGGGTCAAAGTCGTCAAAAGACTGGCGAAAATTCTCGCGTTTGTTCAGAATGGTTCGCCAGCTAAGACCGGCCTGAGCGCCTTCCAGAATCAAAAACTCGAATAAGCGCCGGTCATCGTGGAGCGGCAGACCCCACTCGGTATCGTGATACTCAATCATCAGGGGATTCTGGCCGGCCCACTGGCAGCGGGTAATCGTAGCAGAATTATTTTGACTCATGGTTCTTTCTCAGCTTGAAAACTTTATCGGCTACTTCGCTGATACGCCGGGGAGTATACTCGTCTTTGGTCAGGAAATAGGCCAGCCCTTCTTGCAAGAACTGGTTGTCTTGCGCGGATAATTCTTTAGCACTGAAAACTATTACCGGGATATTGATCGTGCGCCGGTCGCCCCACAGACGAGTCAGAACCTCAAAACCATCCATTTTAGGCATCATAAGGTCGAGAATAATCAGGTCTGGCTGGTTTTGAAAGGCCAGTTTTAAACCCTGTTCGCCTCCGGCGGCGACTCCTACTACGAAATCATGGGCTGAAAGGCTTTCCTTAAGCACCCGGCGCAAGCTGACATCATCGTCAATTACCAGCAAATTGCGTTGAGGCCGGTTGACGGTGAGCCGGTTGATTAGTTCAACCAGTCGGGAAGTATCAAACGGCTTGGCAAGCAGGTTGGCCGCGCCAAGCATCTGGTCATTCAGGTAATTATTGCGGTCACTGTTGATGATTACCGGAATAGCTTTATATAAAAGGTGGGATTTCAGTTGAAATAAGAAATCCCAATTATCCGACCCCCCGTCCTGGTTAATATCCAGCACAATCAACTCTGGCAACCGCCTGGTTTCGGTCAAGTGGCGGGCCGCCTGGGCGGGACTGGACAGGCAAACCGTCTGGAAACCTTCTTCCTCCAGGTGAGTGCAAATCAATTGGGCCATGCTAGCCGCCGCTTCTATCACCATCACCAGCACCAGGTTATCAGCCGGACCCTCAATCTCACCCGCTTTTTTAACAGTAGGTAGGGTGAAATAAAACTGGCTGCCCTGGCCCAGTTCGCTATTCAGCCAGATTTTCCCGCCGTGCGCTTCTATAATCTCCCGGCAAATCGAAAGCCCCAGGCCGGTCCCCCCAATTTCGCGCCGGTCGCTGTTATCAACCCGGTAGAATTTCTCAAAAAGATGGCCCTGCGACTCTCTGGGAATACCCAGACCGTAATCTTTTACCTCTAATTCCAGCATACCGCCTGCCGCCAGGCGGTTGTGCAATTCGACCGGACCGCCATCCGGGGAATATTTTAGGGCATTACTGATAAGGTTGGTCAGAGTTTGCAAAATGCGGTCGGGGTCGGCCCGGACCAGCGGCAAACCGGCGGGCAGGTCGAGTTTAATCCGGTCGGGCTGCTGGCTAAAAATACCAATAGCCTGGCTGACCAGTTGACCCAGGTCCACTTCAACATAATTGTAGACCTGACGACCAGCTTCCATGCCCTGAATGTCCAGGAAATCGTTAATCAGGGTGGAGAGGCGCAGAGCTTCTTTGTGAATAGTTTCGACGTAAAGCCGGGATTTGGATTCTGTAAGTTGGCGGGTCAGCAACAATTCGGAGAAACCCAGCACGCTAGCCATCGGGGTCCGCAGTTCGTGCGAAACCAGACTGACGAATTCATCTTTGAGGCGGGAGACTTCTTGCTCCTGAGTGACATCGCGGAAGACCCCGACTGTCCCGCTCAACTGGCCGTACTCGTCCAGGATAGGCGCGGCTACCAGGGCAATCAGGGCCGTACCGGGCTGGTTCCGGCCCCGCTGGATCAGGAAAATGCGCGGCTCGGTAGGGGTTTTCGCTTGCATAGCCTGGAGTGCGGGCGAGATTTCGGCGGCAAGCGAGTGACCGCTGCGGTCGCTAATCTGCAAAGCTTGCAAGTAATTTTTCCCGACCAGTTCTTCCGCCGAATAGCCAGTCAGGGTCTGAGCGCCCGGATTGAACGTGAGAATGTTTTCGGCGGTGTCGGTGGTAAATACCCCATCGGTGATACTGTTGAGGATAGCCCTGGTCCGGTTGCGTTCATCGGTCATGGCATTAAAGAGCCGGGCATTTTCAATGGCGATGGTGGCCTGGCTGCCGATAAGCGTAACAATATCTTCATCTTCACGCTCAAAAAGGCGGCCTGGTGTCAGGTCGTTAAGCAAAATTACGCCGATAATCTGGTTCTGCCAGCGCAAGGCCCGCACCATAATCCCGCCCGGATGCTGTGGGTCAAGCTGCCAGTAGCCGGTCAGGAAATGTTTGAGGCTGGAAATAGCCGTGGGACTCAGCCCGTTCGGAAAAGGCACTGGCGGCCTAAAAACTGGAGCATCGGCGACCTCAGCAGGATAGGTAAAGACCAACTGGTCTAATTCTTTCTTAACCGGGGCGGTTCCTTCGGGGTTTTCCAGGCTGTAGCTTAGGTTGTGTTCAGCCATAACGGTCAGTTCGCGCCGGGATTCGTCCCACATGGCGATAGCGCCCCGGCTGGTCTGGGCCACCTTGACCGTTTCGTGAACAATCGTATCGAGGACTTCTTTTAAGTTCAGGGAGGAATTTATCGCCAGGCCAATGTCGTGAAGGGCGCGGTTGCGGGCCACCATCTTTTCGAGGGTGCGCTGCTGCTCGTCACGGGTAATCCAGAGCTGGTCCCAGGTCTGGCGAATAGTTTCAAGCATGCGGTAATCGGTAAGTACCTGCTGATGTTCGGCGGCGTTGACCAGGGCCGGGGCTACCAGTTCGGCCAGTTGGGTCAGCCGGTCGAACTGCTCAGGGGTCAGGCAATCGGAACCGAAGATAAACAGCCCACCCTGGAAACCTTTGCCGCCGAAATCGGGCTGACCCAGAGGCAGGTAGGCCAGAACCGGGAGCGGCGGGTCAGGTAAATTTTGCACAGCCGCTTCGGACGGAGAAAGTTGAACGGTTTTGGTTAAATTCAGGGGAGAATACGAGCCGTTAGCATACAGAAAGCGGGCGGCTTCCAGGAAACCGGAGGCGAGAGCAAGACCGGCCAGCACCGAGAAACCTCGCGCCGGGTCTACCCAGCGTAAGAGGCTTATTTTGGTGGCCGGACCGGATATTTCCTGAGTAAAATAGAGAATCCGGCGGGCTACTTCAAGCAGGTCCAGTTGCTGGGATAGCTCTAGGTACTCGCGCGGCACGACAACAGGGCGGTTACTCCTGCTAAAA
>JAYSYV010000371.1:0-1957 GCA_043727245.1 Chloroflexota bacterium
GCCGAGGCCGACAAGCTGACTAATTTGATCAGCGCCAGGCAGGTTCCTGGCCTGGATAAATCTGTCGCTTTAGTCCAGGCCAATGTCCGGTTGATTAGCGGTGGCGGATTAAGCGCCCAGGATTTGATTACGCGCAGCCTGGCGAAAAAAGGCGACAACGCCAACCAGAACGGCTTTGGCGGCGGCACCACCAGTTATGATCTGTCCTTTCTGGCCGGTGTTTCGGCGCAAGACCTACCCGCATTAGTCAAGACCCTTGACGGGACGGTCTTTGCCAATGATGACCAGATGATGATCAGCAAAGAGGTCCGCGACAATTACGACCTCAAAATTGGTGACAAAATGGTCTACCAGGATTTGGCGAGCGGCCAACAGTTTAGCCTAACCATTAGCGGCATCACTGACCAGAAGAATTTCCTGGTTTCGGTTGGCCCCGCCGCTACCACTTTAACACGGGTTCAAACACTACCCGGCAACCTGACCCAGATTACGATGAACATAGACCGGGCCAAATTGGACCAGGCCAAAACTTTCCTGCAAGTCAGCCTGGGCAAGGAACCAACCGACCTGTCGTTCATCACCAATATCTTTAACCAGATTATTGATCAGATTACGGCTTTCCCGATTTTGCTGGCGATGTTGAGCCTGATTGCTGGGGCAGTCTTGATTGCCAATAACGTGGCCCTGGCTGTGTTGGAACGCCGCACCGAAATGGGCGTGATGAAAAGCCTGGGCGCGGATAGCAGCCGGGTCTTCCAGATTATCACCTGGGAAACCAGCATTGTGGCTTTCCTGGGGGCAGTGCTGGGCTTCCTGCTGGCCTCCGGAATTGCCTCGGTTCTGGTAGGGTTTTTTGGAACGACCGAGAACCCGGCGGTGCTATCTATATCGCCTGTTATAACAATCGGCCTGTTAGGTCTGGCGGTAGGGCTGTCGCTGCTGGCGACCTTTGGTTCGGCCTGGGGCGCTTCGCGGGAGAAACCCCTGGTGGTGTTACGTTATGAGTAGCCGGTAGGACGGGGGCCGATAGCCGTTAAACCCGCTACCGGCCCCACCTGAAGGTACTATATTAAACTTTACCGGCGACTTATACTCTTTGAAAGGAGTTTCTTAGAAAATGCAACCACAACCTGAAGTTTTTATGAATACTAATCAACCTGTGGCTCAACCCAACAGCCCGGCTATAATCGAAGTCCGTAACATCACTAAAGAGGTTAAACTTAACCGCGAGCAGAAGCTAACCATTCTAAACGGCGTTAACTTTCGGGTTAATCAGGGTGAAATGGTGGCGATTGTCGGGGCCAGCGGTTCCGGCAAGACTACCATGCTGGGCCTGATTGGCGGGTTGGATGTGCCGACTACCGGCCAGGTCTTTATCAACGGCCAGGACATCAGCAAACTGAAAGAAAAACAACTGGCCCAGGTCCGCAACCGGACTATCGGCTTTGTCTTCCAGTTCTTCAATCTGGTCCCGACTTTAACCGCTGTGGAAAATGTGATGCTACCGATTCAGTTTGATAAAAGGCAGCAGTTCAAGCCGGAAGAACGGGCTAAAGAACTGCTTGAACTGGTGGGTCTGGGCCATCGCTTGAACAACCGGCCCGGCCAGCTTTCCGGCGGTGAGCAACAGCGCGTCGCGATTGCCCGCGCCCTGGCAAACCAACCGGCCCTGCTGCTGGCCGACGAACCGACCGGCAACCTGGACAGCCACCGCAGCGATGAAATCTTGCAACTGCTGACCGACCTGCGCCAGCGCCTGGGCCTGACCGTCTGCATAGTAACACACGACCCTAAAATCGCGGCCCTGTGCGACCGCCGCGTGACTATGAGTGATGGTGTGCTTTACGAAGGTTAATCCAACAATCACCCATAAAAAGCCCCGCCTCCCAATTAAGGGGCGGGGCTTTTTTAGCTTCCTCTTACGCAATATGATTTAGTCATTCATTTTTTTGTATTT
>JAYSYV010000372.1:0-6147 GCA_043727245.1 Chloroflexota bacterium
TCCTGATGGCGGCGAGTCTACTGACCTCGATTCCAACTGTCATAATGTTCCTGGCCTTCCAGAAACAATTTGTGGAAGGTATTGCCCTGACCGGTCAGAAGGGCTAATTAATATCTAAGCTAAAATAGAGGTAAGGCTACCTGGCCTCACCTCTACTAATGAAGCCCTGTTCTGACACTGAAGGTTTTTAGTTGAACCGGTTTTCGGGACGCATAAGCGTAGAGGAGTATTAATTTAATGAAAAAAAAGCGTTTGGGCTACCTTTTGAGCCTGGCCTTGCTTTTAATGGTAGCTTTACAACCTTTCGTGGCAGTCACCGTTTTTGCCGAAGATGGGAACGGTACTCTTAACGGAACGGCCCAGGACGCGGATAAAAAACCCCGCGAACCCAGGGAAGACCAGTTTGTTCAAAGGGACGGCTCGAAACTTGTACTGGGAGATAAACCCTTCCGGTTTGGCGGCACCAACAACTACTACCTGGAATACTCCTCGCAATTAATGGTGGATGACGCGCTGACAACCGCCGCCGCTAACCATTTTAATGTGATGCGTATGTGGGGTTTCCTGGATATTGGCAGCCAGGATGGCACCAACTCTGTAGACGGTAGCGGCAAAAAGAACGGAATTTACTTCCAGTATTGGGACGGCACCAAACCGGCTTACAACGATGGACCGGATGGTCTGCAAAAACTTGATTACGTAATTTATAAGGCCGGCCAATTAGGTATAAAGCTAGTAATTCCTTTTACTAATAACTGGAACGCCTTTGGCGGCATGGACCAATATGTAAAATGGAGGGGCGGCCAGTTTCACGACCAGTTTTACACCGATCCTATTATTCAAGGCTGGTTCAAAGATTGGATTTCCCACCTTTTGAACCGCACTAATATTTATACCGGCCTCAAGTACAAAAACGACCCGACGATCATGATGTGGGAACTTGCCAACGAACCGCGCTGCAAAAGCGCCGGCGTTTATCCGCCTTCCAGCACCTGCTCCACGCAAAACCTGACCAACTGGGCCGATAAAATGTCCAGTTACATCAAAGACAAAGACAGCCATCACCTGGTCGGCACCGGCGATGAAGGCTTTTATTGTACCCCCGGCTCAACCGACTGGACCGAGAATTGTGGTGAAGGCATAGATAATGTCGCTTTATCGCGGTTGAAAAACATTGATGTAGTGTCAATGCACCTTTATCCAGACTCGTGGGGTAAAGATGTAGCCTGGTCTACCAACTGGATTATAAGGCACGTCCAGGAGGCTAAAGACCACAACAAGGCGTTTTTATTGGGTGAATTTGGGTTGCAGGACCAAAAAATTCGTAATCCGGTTTACAAGGAGTGGACGGAAGCGGTTTATAACAATGGGGGCAACGGTTTCCTTTTCTGGATGCTGGGTGGTAAGCAGGATGACGGCACCTATTACCCGGACTATGACGGTTTCACCGTTTATTGTCCGAGTCCGGTCTGCCTCAACCTGACCGACCACGCCTTGATGATGGCCGGTAAAAAAGGACCGTTTGCACCTGTCGCCGACAATGATACTGTCACCAGCGACTTCAATACAGCGTCAAGCCTGAATCCGGTGGCCAATGATATAGCCTTCGGGAACGCCACCATTCTCCCCGGCACTATAGATATTGACCTGGCTACCCCCGGACAGCAAACCTCTATTACTACGGCCCAGGGCACTTATGTCTTAAACTCGGATGCAACAGTAACTTTTACGCCGGTAGCCGGGTTTTATGGAACTTCCTCGGTTCCTTATACCGTTAAAGATAGTCAGGGGCAAACTTCAAACGCGGCCAACTTGACCGCCAAAGTGAAACCGGACCCCCTGGCAGCCTTGCAGCTTTATTCATTTGAAACCGGCACTGAGGGTTGGAGTTTTGGTAATTGGCAGGGGTCTAACGGCACGGTTTCGCAAAGCACTGATTTTCACACAAGTGGTAATTACAGTCTCAAAGCGGATACAATTACCGGTGGCTGGTTTGGTTTAGATATTAATACCCCCTTTAACCTGGGAAGCCGCACCCACTTCAAATATGACCTCACAACCGGGTCTTCCGGCACTTCGCTAAATGTTGCCTTCAAAGTGGGTGATAGCTTCACCTGGTGTCAGGGTTCCTGGGGCTACCTGAATTCCGGTACAACGACCACCGTTGATATAGATTTGACCGGCTACTCTTGTGGCATTTCTCAGCCTTTCAGCGCGGTTCACGGTATTTATATCTGGTTTAGCGGGGGTAGTTTCTATATGGACAATATCCGGGCCGAGTAGTACGCGTCTGAACTGCTCTTATCTCACCTCGCAATCAGCAAGAATTGCTCTGGTGGCTAACCGTCAGAACAATTCTTGCCAAACTATTTTACAGGGAGGAAACCAACGTGCGGCAGGGAATTTATTCCAGGTTAAGCCTGCTTTGTTCGCTACTAATTGGGGGAGGACTGTTACTTGCTTGCGGGGAAACCACCACAACCTCGCCTGCTACCGGTACAGCCGCTTCGACGACTGCCCCAAACTCCGTCCCGATAACCACTACCCCGGCCCTGACCACCCAAGCGGTAACTACCTCGGCGGCCGTTCCTTCACCCTCGCCGAACTCGGTTAAACCGGCTCAGGCACCGCAAGTCAAGGGTGTAACCGCTAACGACGCTAAAATTGGGTTGTACAATAAACTTGAACTGACCGTTGAGCTACAGACCGGGTATGACGCAAAATTTAATCCCTTTGACCCGGCGCAGCTTGATTTACACGCCACTCTTACCGCTCCATCCGGTAAAATTTACAAGGTACTCGGCTTTTACTGGCAAGATTACACCAGTCAGCTAACTTCTACTAAAGAAACCCTTAATCCGAACGGCCAACCGGCCTGGAAAATCCGCTTTTCTCCGACGGAGCAGGGTAAGTGGTCTTATATGGTGGAAGTAGTAACCCCGGCCGGTAAAGCGAGTAGCTTGGCAGCTTCGTTTGAAGTAGCTCCTTCCGCCAACCCCGGTTTTCTAAGGGTTAGCCCGCTTGACCCGTCTTATCTCGACTTTACCAACGGCACTCCTTATTTTGCCATCGGTCAGAACGTGGGTTGGTACGGTAAGGGAGGGACCACTGATTACGAACGCTGGTTCAAGAAAATGGGCAATAGTGGGGCTAACTTTGCCCGCGTCTGGATGGCAAGTTGGGCCATGGGCATCGAGTGGAAAGATACCCCACTCGGAGATTACACCAACCGGCTTGACCGGGCCTGGCAACTGGACCGGGTTTTCGATCTGGCCGAACAGGATAACATCTACATCTTACTCAGTTTGCTCAATCACGGGGCCTATAATGTTAAAACTGACCCTGAGTGGAAAGATAACCCTTACAACATGGCCCAGGGCGGACCACTGGCCCAGCCGGAAGAATTTGCCACCAATCAAGAGGCGCGTGATCTGTTTAAACGTCGTTTGCGGTATATTGTGGCCCGTTGGGGTTATAGTTCACATCTTTTGGCGTGGGAATGGTGGAATGAAGTTGACTGGACCCCGCTTGCAAATCCCACCCTCCTTAAACCCTGGATTCAGGAAATGACGGCCGCCTTAAAAGGCTGGAACCCTTACCCGCATCTTGTTACCACCAGTTACGGTAAAGGCTATGATGACACAATTTATAAAATGCCGGAAATTGACCTGGTGCAGCGCCATCAATATGCCACCAACGACCCGGTAACAACCTTTCCGAGTGCCATGAAAGACCTGCGGGATTTTGGCAAACCGGCCATTTATGGTGAGTTTGGTGGAATGGGTGCGGATACTACCAGTATTGATAAATATGGGGTCCATTTAGGTAATGGCGAGTGGGCTTCTATAATGACCAAAGCTTTTGGCACAAGTATGCCCTGGTACTGGGATAATTATGTGGAGCCACTCAATTTGTATGGTCTCCTCTTTAACGGCCCGGCCACTTATTTAAAAGGGGAAAACCTGGCGGCCGGACATTACCAGCCGGTAACACTTGAAACCAGCCCCGGTAATGTTAAGGCTCTGGCCTTAAAAGGCGATAAAAAGTGGCTGGGCTGGATTAAGAACAACAGTTACGGTTATACGGAATTGAAAGGCTTGTATGAGGACTTTTTCTCGAGGGCGCTAAAGAATAACCAGAAAGATGCGGTCTTTACCCCGGTTTACCCTCCAATTGAAGGTGTCAGCATTACCCTTCAGGGTCTTACCCCTGGTAATTATAAGGTCGAGTGGTGGGCTACCGATGGTAAAGGTGTGATTAAAACAGAAAATGTGGTGGTTAACGCTGCTTCTTTCAGCCTGAAAATCCCCGCCTTTGATAAGGAGCTGGCCTTCAAGCTAATCCAATAAATTTTTTGACGGTCTTAATAGATTGATTTTTTACAAATGGGAAAGGTTAGCAGTGTAATTATGCTGAAATTATTACTTCATCAAAATTGGGAATTTAAAGAGCATAATCCAGATTTTGATTTGGCCGGAGAGTTTGCAACCCCGGAGAATTGGCGACCCGCCATTGTGCCCGGTAGCGTTCACCAGGATTTATTAACGGAGGGAGCTATTCCCGATCCATTTTACGGTTTGAACGAGCGCGAAGTCCAGTGGGTGGGAGAGCGAGATTGGCTTTACCGGTGTAGCTTTGACCTGCCAGCCGATTTCACCGGCCCCAGCTCGGCCAACCTTTGCTTTGACGGCCTCGATACTTTTGCGACGGTCTGGCTTAACGGCCAGCAAATCCTGGTCAGCGATAATATGTTTGTGCCGTGTCGCCTGGAAGTAGGGGCGCAACTACAACCTACCGGCAATAAATTGCAAATATTATTTGAGTCAGCATTTCGGCAGGGCGAGGAACTTGAAGCCAGATACGGCCGGTTGGAAGATTGGAACGGCGCTCCCAGCCGTTTATATGTTCGTAAGGCGCAATATCACTACGGTTGGGATTGGGGTCCGGTGTTATTGACTGCCGGGGTCTGGCAGGAGATTCGCCTGGAAGCTTTTGAAGCGCGGATTGCCGACCTGGCCTGTCCAGTTGAACTAAAGCTTGATTTAAGCCAGGCGACCATAGCGGTCCGGCTTGAGGTTGAAGCTACCGGAAGCAGCTCTGCCAACGGGTTATCGGTCGAATTAAAGCTCCTGGACCCGGATGGCCGATCAGTGGCCGAGCAGACAGTGCCGGTTACGGGAGGCGTGGCTGTTCACAATTTTGAAGTCAATACTCCTGAACTGTGGTGGCCGCACGGCTATGGCACCCAACCCCTGTATAACCTGGTAGCTATCTTAAAGACCCACGATCAGGAATTAGACCGCGCCGAGAAACGGTTAGGTCTGCGCCGGTTGCGCCTGGTCCAGGAACCACTTGAAAACGAGCCGGGTAAAAGCTTTCTATTTGAATTAAACAATACACCTGTATTTTGTAGCGGGGCGAACTGGATTCCCGCCGACTCCTTCCTGCCCCGGATAACTACAGAACGCTATCGTGAGCAACTTCAGTTGGCAGTGGATGGCAATATGGTTATGCTAAGGGTGTGGGGTGGTGGTATATATGAGTACCCGGCTTTTTATGATATTTGCGATGAACTGGGTTTATTAGTCTGGCAAGATTTCTTGTTTGCTTGCGGCATCTATCCGGCCCTGGATTGGTTTCAGCAAAGTGTTAAAGCCGAAGCCGAAGCAGCCGTCACCCGGCTGCGGCATCACGCCTGCCTGGCGATCTGGTGCGGTAACAATGAAGATTACGCGATTGCCGAATCACTTGGCTTATACGACCCATCTTTTGAAGGCGATTTCACCAAAACTACTTTTCCGGCCAGGGCTATCTACGAACAATTACTACCGGAAGTTTGCGCTCGGCTGGACCCGACCCGTCCTTACTGGCCGGGCAGCCCTTACGCTGGTTCCAGTTCGGCTGACCAAACGGTGGGGGACCGGCATACCTGGGATGTCTGGCACGGCGCAATGGCCGATTACCACGATTATCCCAAATATGCGGGCCGGTTTATAAGCGAGTTTGGCATGGAATCTTTACCCAGCCTGGCGACGGTCAAGTCTTTCGCGCCCGAAAGTGAGCAATATCCTTTTAGCCGGGTTATGGAGTTTCACAACCGGTCCGAAGGCGGGCAGCGCCGGTTGGCGGCTTACCTGGCCGATAATC
>JAYSYV010000373.1:0-6142 GCA_043727245.1 Chloroflexota bacterium
CCTGGCCTGCCTGGCCGCAAAATTATTGATAGCTGAAAAGTTAAAGGGATGCGGGTATGACAGAATCTGGATATTTGGTTGCCGCTTTAATTCGTTAAAATAAGTCAGGATAGCCGGTTCAACGCTGTCATTGTCTACCACTATAATTTCGTAATTATCATAGGTAGAAAGCTGCATGATAGATTCGATGCCACGCTGTAATACTTCTGCCTGGTCACGAGTAGGAATAATAATACTGACCAGCGGGCGGTGTTCAAACTTATAATGGACCCGTAAAGTATTACCGGCCAGACCTGGCTCTACGATCTCAGCCAGGCCAGTGCGCTGGCAGTATTCGCCTACTGCTTTAATTTGAGCCTGGCTGACATAGTCCTTAGCATCAATTTTCGCCGCAGTCGAGTTTGGTAGAGTGCGCCAGTGATAAAGAATGCGCGGAATATGATAAATTTGGGTGGTGCGTTCGATTATTCTTAATACCAGGTCGTAATCCTGTGCGCCATCAAAACCGGCCTGGAAACCGCCTATTTCTTTTATCAAACTGGCCCGGTAGAAACCCAGGTGGCTGGTGTACATCATGGATAAGAACAATTCCGGCGACCATTCCGGTTTGAAGAACACATCGAAACGATGCCCCTGCTCATCAACTTTATCTTCATCGCTGTAAATCATATCGGCCGCCGGATGTTCATTCAGTAGTGCCACATTTTCATACAGGGCATTGGGGGCTAATTCATCATCGTGATCGAGCAAGGCAATAAATTCACCGTTAGCCATTTCAAGGGCCTGGTTAGAGTTACCGGCAATACCCAGGTTCTCCTCTAAAAACTTCAGCTTGATACGTTCGTCTACCGCCGCCATTTCTTTTAGCAGTTCGCCCACTTCCGGCTTATCTTCTGAAGCGTCGGTCAGGCATAGTTCCCAGTTATCGTAGGTTTGATTTTGCACCGAAGCGATAGTAGCCTGTAAAACCTCTATAGGTGTATTGTAAACAGGCGTAATAATGCTGACCAGGGGCCGGTAAGCCAGTTGAGCCGCCTTAGCACTTTGACGCTTCAATTGAGCAGCGTTCGGTTCATTTAGTTCAATCCATACCTGATAAGGATCAGATTGCTCCAGGTTAGATTCCTGGACACTGGGTGTAAAGACAGGCGTAGTTACCAGTACCGGTCTATTAAATTCCTGTTTGTTACCTTTGGCATCCTGGACTATTATACGTAACTGATGGGGGCCAGTTCCAATTTGCCTCACCGAGAATTGAAGTTCGGCCTGGAACCCACATTCCTTAATAATTTGCCAGGGTCGCGCTGCTAACACATCCGGGCGATCCAAACCATAGTTGCAGTAACCTAGTAGGGTGGTATCTAGCCACACCTCCACCTGCTTCACCGGCCCACTTTGTGAAAAGGCCCAGCCCGATATACTTACCATACCGGGACATTCGGTCTGTGGTAGCGGCACGTTAAGATCGCCCTCTAGTGTATTCCTGAACTTGCCTAATAAAGGCCCCGCCACCATATGTGTGGTACTGCTAAAACTTTTTTGCCACTGCTGCTTTATGATGCCGACAGCTTGCGTCACTTTGACGCTGTGGGTTCCCTGCAAGGCCCGCAAATCTTGTTCGAGTTGCTGTCTTACCTGGGAAACGTTTTGCAGCGTTTCAAGTATACGCGCGCGTTCCTGTTCGGACCGCTGCATATGAGCGATTAATTGCTCGTTTTGATCCTCCACATAGCGCTTGTAGACACTCAGAGCATCCCGGTCTTGTTCGACTTTTTTATTATGCTTAACAAGTTCATCGTATATATCATCTTTGTGGTTGATTAACTTGCCCAGGTTATACTGGCTGTCGCGGTATTCTTCTTGAAGCTCCCGGTATTCTTCTTGAAGCTCCCGGTGCTTTTCGTAAAATTCCCAGTGCTTTTCGTAAAATTCCCAGTATTCGCTTCCGTTCAACTGCTCAACCACGCGTTTGGTGGCTTTCAAATAGGCGTGGCCCCATTTTAGATCAGGCTCCAGGTGGTTGCCTTCACCCCACTCGTTCCAGGCATTAATAAAGACAAAATTTTCCTCTGATCCATAACCGCTTATTTGTACTCGATGCGCGGCCGCTACCAGCCATTGTTCGTACAACTCAGGACTTGAATCTTGGACTATATAAGGCTGGAATTTGCGCCGAGCGGTATTATCAAAAGAAGGCATTACGCCGGGAAAGCACTTATAATCAGGTACATCTTTATGTAAAGCGGTTTCTACTATGCCCGGATAGCTGAAGATAGTTGCATCAACCTGCTTTGCCAGGCCATCTAAAACCCTTTTAGGCATTCCATCAGAAAACTCGTGAGGTGGAAACTCTATACTGGCATCGAAACCTATTAGAGTAGGGTCGCCCCGGTTTCCCTCACGGCTTTCTACTTTACACAGGTAAAGACCCTCAAAGCCCATTTTGAGAGCTTCTTCCCGCCAGATAGCCGCCGTGGAGGCCGGGTCTGGCAGCTCTTTAACGTTATAAACTAAAAGCAGTGGTTTATTATTAACTCGAATGTAGCGTTTGTCATTAAAGGCCGGAGCCAGGCTTTGGATATGGGCCAGGTCGTCCTGCGGACTATAATTTTGTTGGATGAGCCATTCGTCGTTATTACCGTCCCAACGGCGGGTCCAATTCTCGTTAGCCCAGCACAAACAGAAAGGGAAATCTGGCTGACCCGATTCCAGGACTTGCTTAAAAGGTAATTCTAGTAAACGCTGCCCGTTAAACCAGTAATGGTAGTAGCAAAAGCCGTAAATACCATACTCGTGAGCTAAATCCGCTTGGGCCTGGCGTACTTGCGCGGAACGTAAATCATAGAAGCCCAGGTCCGCCGGTATATGGGGTTGGTAATGGCCGGGGAAAAGCGGTTGTCCCTGGCTTACATTAGTCCATTCGGTGAAACCCTTGCCCCACCACGCATCATTTTCGGGTATAGAATGGTACTGGGGTAAATAAAAGGCGAGCAAACGGGCGCGTTGCCCGGGGTTAGACGGTTGTTCAAGCCGGGTTGGCAGCAACTCTTGGGAGTGATTATTCGTTTCTTCATTCTCAGACTCATACCCATTATTTCTAATATCAGTTAGGTCAGTTTGATTCACTTCTAAATTATCCATAGTTATATTTCTAATATTCAGCCTCTGGGAAAGCGACTTTTATTACTTGGATTTCCCAAGCCGGTTTGTGAATTGACGTAAAGGGTTCTGGTTAGCCTGGTTTAAACGGCGTTCCAGGTCCAGAGCCCAGCTTTGAACTTCTTTTAGTTCATTCTTCAAAACTTCTTTTTCGGCTGTATCGGCACTTTGAACTTGCCTGGTCTGATCCTGTAATTGTATATATGTTTCATAAAGCTGCCACTGCCGGACCATTTCGGGTGTTGGAGAGTACTCGGTTTCCACATAAGTTTCCCCATATAAGGCGCGGCGGGTCGCTTCCAGGTAAGCATGCCCATAGCGTATATCCGGTTCTAAATGTGCGCCCTCAGCCCACTCATTCCAGGCGTTGATAAAAACCAGTTTTTCCTGAGCCGGACGAGTATTAGCTTTTTCACGTTCGACCAAAGTTTGCAACCAGTGCTGGTAAAGCGTGGGTGTAGAACCGTGAAGGATAAAAGCGTTACCATTTCGGTGTCTGGCCGTATTGTCCCAGTTTGGTACAACTCCGCCAAATTTTCGGAAGGCCGGTTCTGGCAGGGCCAGTTTCACTTTAACATACTGGTCATAATCAAAAATAGAATTGGTTTCAAAGGCTGGATACGCAGTTGTCAGTTTGGGCAACATCTGGTCCATTGCGTGCGGGGGAAATTCTACCACGGCATCGAAGCCATCATCTGTCGGGTCTGTGTAATCAGCAAAACTTTCGGCTTTACACAAATAAAGGCCGGGAAACCCGTACCGTTGAGCCTCTTCTCGCCAAATATGAGCAGTCCTGGCAGGATTGGGCATTGCTTTCAAGTTATAAACTAGAAAAAGCGGCCTGTTATCTATCTTAATATAGCGTGGATCTTCAAAAGACGTTAAAAGCCAGCGGATATGCGCGAGATCATCCTCCGGGCTATATTCTTGAGGCATAAGATAATCCTGATTAAGACCATCCCAGCGGCGAGTCCAGGCTTCGTTCGCCCAGGAAAGACAAAAAGGAAAATCGGGTTGGCCTGACTCCAGAACAGTGTTAAAAGGTTTCTCCAGTAAACGCTGACCCTTAAACCAGTAATGATGGTAACAAAAGCCATAAATACCATATTGGCGAGCTAAATCTGCTTGCTGCTGGCGTATCTCAGCTAATCGCAAATCATAAAACCCCAGGTCGGCAGGCAGGTGCGGTTGGTAATGTCCAGGAAAAAGAGGTTGCGCCCTGGTTACATTAGTCCATTCGGTAAAACCCTTACCCCACCATTTATCGTTTTCTGGGATAGGGTGAAATTGCGGTAAGTAATATGCCAGTAGTCGTACATCATGAGAGATAGGTACATTGCTAATTTGGGAGGAGAGTAATTCATCCATAAATAAATTAACTAATTCCCTCTAAATCTACTAGCTAAGTTACCAAAAACCTTAGCTATTTTAACTATGCGGCTATTTTGCAAAGTTTGTAAACCCTGGAAATTTTTCTCAGCCCGTTCTTTCCAGTAAGGTAAAGCCTGTTCGTCCTGGTCAGCCCGCTCTTTCCAGTAAGACAACGCCTGGTCAGCCTGGTCAGCCCGCCCTTTCCAATAAGACAATGCCTGTTCAGCCTGGTCTGCTCGATTACTATAGGTTTGTAAAATAGAAAGTCGGCCAGTTAAATCCTCTATTATCCGCTCCTGATTGTCACTATGGTTATGTATTGAAATCAAATCAGCTTTAAGTAAAATTAGCTGCTGATTGCTATTATATAAATAATTAGCTAACTCGGATAATTGTTTTTCCTGATCAGATAAGCTAGCTTGTTCGGCTGTATTCATTGATAAAGACTCCCTTACCATCAGATCCAACAAAACCTGTAAAAACCCGGCATCTGTTATTCGTAAACTTCGATTTTCTTCTATCATCAATCCTATCAACTTATCTAGTTGAGGATAAAGTCCCTGGTTAACCTTTTTCAGCACCTTACCAAGCGCATAAGTGTCACAAAAAATAGTATCAATTGGCTGGTATTCGCCACCCATTACCGCACAGGTATCAACTAAATGTCTTGATGCTTCAGCCCAACCAAAATCTAGCAAAACCGGCTTATTATCTCGTATAATAATGTTTTGGACACTAATATCACGGTGTCTTATATCTAGGATTTGAAGTTCATATAATAATAATAAGCAGGAGCGGAAAAATGCTGTAATTGTTTCAAAACTTGCTTGTAGCTCTGGAAGAACCTTTAATAAAGGCGCTCCAGTTATATATTCAATTTCTACAGTTGAATACCCTTCTTCTCTAGCGAAAGAATAAGCTTTGGGAAAATAATCGCCAGTTAGGCGGGATAAAAACCAATATTCCCGTTCAGCCAGGTCCAAGCTACTTTGTTTAATTATGTGGTTTTCGTCAGGTAACTTATATACCCGGCTCCAGTAATCCACTCCATTTATATTGGTAAGGAAATGGCTGGAGAGTAAAGTATTAGGTTCTTGTAACAAAGCCATTGGTCCTCCTAGCTCTAATAAAGACATTTTAACCGTAGCTGCATATAGAGTACGCGTAGGAGAAACCTGTCCAATAACTTCAAAATGGGCAAAATGTTGGGATAGCGCTTGTTCAAAAGCTTCCAGAGTATAAGGTCCGTGAATAAAATCAGCATTCCATTCAATATGGTGGAAAAATTCAATGGCTGAATCGGAAGGTTCAACCCATTCTACAATCAATAGGTTCTTCGTAAGGGAGGCTAACTTGCCTATTACCTGGTCCAGGCTGCCATAAATTTCGGTGCAAGAATATAACCAGTGGACCATTGCCAGAGCTAAAACAATATCGGACGAGTTATACCAATCGCTAATCTGGTATTCCACAGAAGTAACATTACTAAAGCCAAGCTTTTTAGAAACTTCATTTACAATATTTACATACTTTGTATCCAGATCTATTGATATAGCCTGATTCGCACCATGCAAAACAGACCAATAACTAAAGAAACCACCATTCCCGCCAA
>JAYSYV010000374.1:0-6139 GCA_043727245.1 Chloroflexota bacterium
CTGTAGACAATCAAAAATTCTTCGGAGTCCAGGCCCAGGGTTTGCCGGGCGGCCAGTCGTTCTGCCTGCGGTAAGGGGAAATATTTCTCCGCGTCATAAGCATCGGGAATAATTGCTGCCGGTGAGGAAGCCGGGCGCAGGTTTTCTTCTATCACGAAGTCCCGGAAAGCCCCGGTAAGCGAAACCAGCTTGTCGCTCTGGCCGACCACAGTCCGGTCTACTTTTTCCAGCCAGCGGCGCAAGCGGGGCAGGTGCGACCGGCTGGGATTACGGGCTTCCAGGTCGTGGGCTTCGTAAATAATCCTGGCTCCTAAAAGCGGTCGCCACCATTTAATCAGCCAGTAGGCGCAAATGACATCTCGCACATAAATAACTTTGACACCCCGGCCCCGCAAGCGCCGTAAGAGCAATACCAGACCTACCTCAAAGGCGAAAAAAGTTCTTTCAAGATAACTCCAGGGAATAAACTTGAGCGGCTTTAGATTATTAAAAACGTTGAAAGGCCAGCGCAGCAGGTGACGTGCGCCGATTTCCTCAAAGCGGCTGGGTCTTCCGGGCAGACGCGGCAGCAATACCAGGCTGACCGGGGCCAACCGCCGCAATTCCCGGCAGGTCGTGAAGGTCTGGATGGCGTTGGCCGATTTGAGGACCAGGCTGCTCGGATAGGCCACGTAGCATAGCCCTTCGACCGGCTTTACAACGGTCTGGTAGAAATCTAACAGGTTAGAGGCAATCTGGCGGCTGCTAAAGCTTTTAGCCCATTCCGGCCCACGGCGGCTCATTTCGGCCAGTCGTTCCCGGTCTTCCAGTAGAGCCGCGATACCCTGAGCCAATGCGTTTGCATCAGCCGCTTTGACCGCCAACCCCACGCCATCACGGGCGGCTGCCAGGGCGATACCGGTCGTTTCGGTGATTACAGCCGGAGTGCCTACCGCCGCCGCTTCAATCACGACTTTATTCAAAGCCTCCACCACTGAAGGCACTACCAGCAAATCGGCTCCGGCCTGGTAGTTGGCCGATTGGGCAAAATCAATCTTGCCGGTAAAAATCACGTGGTCGCTGACACCCAGGTCGCGGGCCAGCTTTTCCAGGTAAGTCCGATAGTCGCCAAAATTTGGGGTTTTGCGGCCTGGGCCACATATCAACAGATTCAGGTCGGGCCATTTTCCCAGCAAGGACGGCATGGCCTTTACCAAAAAGTCCAGCCCTTTGAAGGGATGCAAGCGGCTGAGGGCGATAAGCACCGGTCCCTCTTTTAAAGCGTAGCGTTCTCGCAGGATTTGTTGCTGGGCGGCTTTATTCTCGGTCAGATTAATTTCGGCGGGCGGGTAAATCTGGTCGCTGATATTACGGTAAATGACGCGCACTTTGGCCGGGTCGCTTCCAAGTTCAAGGGCCAGCGTCGCGGTCTGTTCCGAGTTAGCCCTGACCCCGGCGCAGCGCCGGAAAGCTAGACGCAAAAGCCAGCGCGGCAAGCGGTAGCGGGCGTAACCGTAATCGTAGGCTGGTAAGCTCATTACATCGGCCCCTTGCAAATTTAGTATAAACGGCAGTTTAGAGCCGGAAAGCCAGCTTGCCACGGCCCAGGCTGCCCCCAGCGGATAGGCGGCTTCAACGTGGACGACATCAAAATCGCCTTTGTGGCGGCCCAAGAAACGGACCAGACCCAAAACCAGTTCGATAAAGAAGGCGTACTTGAAAAACCGTGAGACTATCTTCCGGGGGAATTTTCGCCAGGCTTTAAGCCCAAAGGCCAGGGTGTAGAGCGGTACGATACCGGCCTCGCCCGGAAATAAAACCGCTCCGGCTTCACCGCCTGAACCGTAATCTTCCAGGCTCAACACGGCAAAGCTGTTTCCTGCCGCCCGAAACTCCTGGCCTAATTCGCTATGCACTTCACTGGCGATAATCTGGGGGCCGTAGGCCATTATGGTGTAAAGTATACGCATCTTTTTTCCGTTGAACGTTTCACGATTTCAGAAGCTGGGCCGCGCACATTATAGCATGGCGTTGTATAATAATGAGGAGCTGGATTTAAGAACTCTCAAGCCGAAGAAAATGAAAAATAGCCTGCAGCGCCAGGTGGTCCGGTGTGTGCCGGAAACTTACGAAACACATCGTTATCTGCTGGAAGTAAAATTGCGGGATGGCCCGGCTTTGAACCCGCGCCTGGCGGTAATTCTCAAAAATCCTTCGACAGGCAGCGCCCTTAAAAGCGACCCGACTATCGGGAAAGTCGAAGCCTGGGCCAGGCGGAGCAACTTTGCGTCATTGTTATACATTAATCTTTTTGCCGTCCGTTCTACCCAACCGGCCCCGCTTAACGCCTGGGATTACGCTTATGCGGTCGGCCCAGAGAACGATTATTACATCCGGGAAGCCGTAGCCGAGGCCGATACCGTGATAGTGGCCTGGGGCAATAGCAACGGGATTGACCCCAAACGCTACGACCGCCGCATTCGGGAAGTGCTGGCTTTGCTGGCGGGCTACCGCTTGCAGGTAGTGGGCGCACCGACCCGGTTGGGCTATCCGCGCCACGGCTTGCTCTGGAATAATGAGCCGGAGTTGAGTGATTTCAAGTTTGGAATTTAGAATGTCTTTCTACTTACGCGAATGTTTTGGAGCAATAATTGAGTCTTTTCGGGCAGAGTAAAGCTAAAGGTGAGCAAGAACCCCTGGTTTCCTCCGAAGTGGAAACAGACAAAAAATCCAGGCTCCGGTGGCTGCCCGGTTGGTTGCGGCGCATGGACCGGGGCTTGCTGGCTTTACTGATTGTCTTTATCGTTACCCTCCCGCTATTTACCCCCCGCATTTACGCCAGCGATGAAATAAAGTATTTTTCTTATCTGCATTCGATATTTTTCGACCGCGATGTTGATTTTACCAACGAATACGCCCACTTCTACCAGAGCGACCCGGTAAAGTATGCCGATTTCAAGACTTCGGTGCTGGACAAACTCAACGAAAAAGGTTTGCCGATTAACGAAGGGCCAGTCGGTTCGGCTATCCTCTGGACTCCTTTCTATGGGGTGGCCCATGTGGTGGCGCTGGCCGGTAACGCCCTCGGGCTTAAATCCTTCAAACCGGACGGGTTTTCCACGCCCTATGTCTGGGCCGTCACGCTTGCTTCGCTGCTGTACGGCTTCGCGGGCCTGATTTTCTCTTACCTGCTTGGACGCAACTTTTTGCCCCGTTTCTGGGCCGCTTTCGGGGCAATCACGGTCTGGCTGGCGACCCCGATCCTCTTTTATCTGTCGCTCACTCCGCCCATGTCCCATGCCAATTCGCTTTTTATGATTTCTCTCTGGCTGTGGCTGTGGTATCGGACGCGAGAATGGCGCTTCGACAAGGACGGTAAATTCAGGCCCGGTTTGCGGCGCGGTTCCATGTGGCTACTCCTTGGTGTGCTGGGCGGCCTGATGGCGATGGTCCGCGAACAGGACGGCACAGTCCTAATCGTAGGAGCGGTCGAATCGCTATTCCTCTACTGGCATTTCTGGAAGACGCGCTCGGTCGCGGCGGCTGGCAAAACCGGCCTGGTTCCGGTCGGATGGTTGGCTTTGTTCGGGCGCAACCTGATTTTCCTGGGCGGCCTGGTTCTTGGCCTGGTTCCCCAGTTT
Organism: Chloroflexota bacterium; assembly: GCA_043727245.1. Classification (GTDB taxonomy): domain Bacteria; phylum Chloroflexota; class Chloroflexia; order Chloroheliales; family Chloroheliaceae; genus 54-19. Next base: position 3,621 of record JAYSYV010000374.1, read on the forward strand.
ATTATCTATCTAGCCCTCAACGGCAAACTCGGTCCAAGTAAGGTCGTTGGCGATAAGTTACAGTTTTTCAGCCTGGAAGTGCCGGGGCGGCTTTTGGGCCTTTTAGCCGACCCTGACCACGGCCTGTTCTGGTGGGCTCCGGTCCTGCTACCGGCCCTGGTTGGCTTGATTCTAATGGTCCGCCGCAAAGACTTCCGGCTGGTGGCCGTGGTGCTGCTGGCGGCTTTCTTGGCCGAGCTTTATATCTCGGCTTCCTTCCAGACCTGGACCATGAAGGGTTCCTTTGGACCGCGCCGCCTGATTGGCATAAGCCCGGCCTTTATCATCGGGTTAGGCTATTTAGGCTGGTGGCTGTCCCAGCTTAAACTGGGCTGGAAAGTTTCCAAGCGTGTCCTGGTCGGGCTGGCGGCCCTGTTTATCATCTGGAATTTTGGGGTGATTATTCAGTTCACCACGCTCCGTGAAGGTGATAGCCGCCAGGGTCTTGACCCGGCTCGCGTTGTCACCGACCAGTTCACCAGAGTACCTGGTAAGCTGCTGGATACGGCCCAAAAATTTCTCTTTGACCGTGAAAAGTTCTACAAGAAGTAGCGTAGCACGTTATCCGTTTAACGAGGGGACTACAATGCAAACAATGGTGTGCGGTGTTGTTAAAATCTGGCAGATAGGTATCTTTGGGCTGGCCGGGTTAATAGCGTTAGGGCTTTTGCTTTTCGGTGTGCCGGTATCACGGGCGGCGGAAGGTTATATAATTTATGATTCTCATGATGTAGGTGGGCTGCACGTTACCGTCCTGGCAACGCCCAACCCTATTTCGGTCGGCAAGATTCACCTGTTTATCCGGCTAGCCCAGCCTAACGGCCTCAACGGCGAACAGCCCTACCGGGGCGCTCAACTGCTGGCGGAGTTTTACCATGTAAGCGGCCCAGGAGCCGATAAACTGGCCTCGTATCTTCAGCGGCGCGACCTGGTGGCCCCTGAAAGTGAACCGGGAACCTACGAACTTAGCGATTCTATCCAGAATGAAGGATCGTACCAGATTACCCTTACCCTTCAAAACGGCCAAAAACCGATTTCCACTTCCTTTAATATTAACGCCCTTCCCGAACCCGACGACCGTTTTTTAAGTGTTATGTTGCTTTCGCTTTTCCCGATTTTTCTGGCCTGGTTAGTCTGGATGTACCTGAAACGCCCTGGATCTAAGTCCGGTCAACCTGAACCGGCCAGAGAGGCGGATCCAGAGGATTCACTGGCAGCCAGTCACACTGAAGTCTAACTGTAAGTACTATTGTCAGGCTCTTTTTGGTGCGGTAGAGTGTAAAATAGTGGCGGATTAAGCGGCGCTTTTGTTTAGCCTATTACTTTACAAGGAAGACTGCATTGGAAAAGAGCGTTCTCGTAATTGAAGACAGCCCTAGCCAGGCCGCTCTAACCAGAATTGAACTGGAAAAGTTGGGCTACTTGGTGGAAATCGCTTATGATGGGCCACAGGGTCTGGAAAAGGCCCGGCGCTTTGCTCCCAGCGTGATTATCCTCGATTGCAATTTGCCCAAAATGAGCGGGGTTGAGGTCTGTAAGATTCTCAAGACGCAACCTGAAACCCGTACTACCCCGGTGGTGATGTTTAGCGCGGAAAATAAACTGGCCCAGATGAGCAGCGCGTACAGTGCCGGGGCTGATTTCTACGTCACCAAAGACCGCGAAGGGACCAACAGCCTGCCAAAACTGGTTGAAGCCTGTTTCCAACGGCGGCTTCGACAGACCCGGCGGGCCGTCTAACTATCCCGGAAATTGACGGCTTTGACTGCCCGGTCCATCTCCCTGGCCGCATCGCGCTCAGCCAGCGCATTACGTTTATCGTAATTCTTCTTGCCCTGGGCTGTACCAACTTCTATTTTAGCTTTCCCCCGTTTTAAATACATTCTTAAAGGAACCAGGGTCAAGCCTTTGGCTTTGGTCTGCATTTGCAACCGCCGGATTTCACTTTTATGCAGGAGCAATTTGCGACTGCGAGTCGGCGTGTGGTTAAAATACTTTCCAGCGTGGTCGTAAGAGGAAATATGGGCGTTCCAGAGCCAGGCTTCGCCGTCCTCGATGCGGACATAGCTATCGCGCAGGTTCACCCGCCCATCTCGGACCGACTTGATTTCAGTCCCGCTCAGAACAACCCCTGCCTCAATTTTTTCTTCAATAAAGTAATCGTGATAAGCTTTGCGGTTGCTGGCTACATCCTTAATCTTCTCGCTGTTAGTGTCGCCCGCTTCGGCCTTAATTTTGTTTCCGTTTGTCGTGCTGGTGGCGGCTGGCATGTGGCTATCCTCATCTTCCTCTTTAACCTGATTTGTAACAAAGAATTATAGTACAACCGGCTAAGTAAATCAACCGGGAAAGCCACATATTTCCGGGCTTATAAACCCTGAGCACTTCTCTATAAAAGCGAAAGGGACCGGGTTAGGGTTTCTTAATAATTTTTCAATTTATTACTAATTTCCCCGCATCTTCTGTTTCTGATAATCTAT
>JAYSYV010000375.1:0-1950 GCA_043727245.1 Chloroflexota bacterium
GAGATGGACGGTCCCTGGCAGATAGGCCATAAAACCGCCGACGAGTACGGTCGGTTGGCTGTCGAAACGGCGAAAGCCATGAGATGGGTGGACCCGGAGATTGAGTTAGTGGCATGCGGCAGTTCTAACGCCAAAATGTCAACTTTTGGAGTCTGGGAAGCGACCGTCCTTGACCACACTTACGAACATGTTAACTATATCTCACTGCACCAGTACTACCACAAAATTGACAATGACCTGGGTACTTTCCTGGCTCAAACCCTGGAAATGGATAATTTCATCCAGTCGGTCGTTGCCACCTGCGATTATGTTCGCGCCAAAAAGAAGCTTAAAAGGTATCTTAACCTCTCGTTTGACGAGTGGAATGTCTGGTATCAAAACGATAGTGACCGGTCCCTGATGAGCGATACTCCCTGGCAGGAAGCGCCTCCACTTTACGAGGCTCCTCATAACTTTGAAGATGCCCTGGTGGTGGGATTGATGTTGATTACCCTGTTGCGCAACGCAGACCGGGTTAAGATAGCCTGTCTGGCCCAATTGGTAAACACTATCGCGCCAATCTCGACTGTTACCGGGGGCGGAGTCTGGCGGCAAAGCACCTATTACCCGTTCATGCACGTGGCGAACTATGCCAGGGGCATCGTATTGAATTTGCAAATCAATTCCGCAAAGTACTCAAACCCGGTCTACGATGCGGTCCCGCTACTTGATGCGGTAGCCGTCTTGAACGAAGAAAATGAAGAATTGACCATCTTTGCGGTCAACCGAAGCCAGGACGGGGCGTTGTCACTGGAAGGCGATTTGCGCGGAGTCGGAGATTATAAACTAATCGAGCATATTGTTCTGGAAAATCCCGACTCTTCCGCCCGAAACACCATTGCTTCTCCTGATAACGTGGTCCCGCATTCACGGGTCCAGGGTGACTTTGCCAACGGTCAGCTTTCCGTTATACTGCCCCGACTGTCGTGGAACGTTATCCGGCTGGCTAAAAAGTCATAACCGGCCAGGTAAAGCCTTATTAACCTTTACAATAAATGGAGGAGTAGCAAGTTGCCAGATAATATTGAAGTTAATCCACAGGTCCTCTGGTACAAACAACCGGCCAGCGAATGGACGGAAGCTTTACCGATTGGAAACGGCCGCCTGGGTGGGATGGTCTACGGCGGTGTAACCGAAGACCTGATTCAGCTTAACGAAGATACGTTGTGGTCCGGTTACCCCAGGGATAATAATAATTATGAGGCCAGCAAATACCTTGAACAGGCTCGGAAGCTGCTTTTCGAGGAAAAATATTCCGAAGCTGAAAAAATAATTGAAGATCACATGTTAGGCACTTATACCGAGTCGTACCAACCCCTGGGAGAATTACACCTCAAGTTTAAGGATGTAGAACAGTCCACGAACTACCGCCGAGATTTGGACCTGTATACCGCTACCACGACAACCCGGTTTGAAAGCGCGGGCCGGATCTTTACCCGCCAGTCTTTTATCAGCGCGGTTGACCAGGTGCTAGCGCTTAACCTGGGCTGCGATAAGCCGGGCCAGGTGTCGGTCACAATTTCGCTCAACAGCCTGCTGTCCGGTTCGATAAAAGCAATAGAGGGTACCGGCTTATCTTATACGGGGTCGGCTCCAGACCACGTTGAGCCTAATTATTCATTTAGCCTCAACCCGGTTACTTACGCTGACGGTAAGACTACGCGGTTCCAGATCCAGTTACAGGTGTTCGCCGAAGGTGGAAATCTGAAGCTGACCGACCAGAACGAACTTGAAATCGGAAATGCCGACCGGGTAAGACTGAACCTGACTGGCGCTACCAGTTTTGCCGGGTTTGATAAAGACCCTGCCGCTTCCGGCAAAGACCCGGCCCTGGAATGTGAAAAATGGCTTGGGGCAGCCGCCTCATTTAGCTACGATGAGTTGTACAGCCGCCACCTTGCCGATTACCAG
>JAYSYV010000376.1:0-1949 GCA_043727245.1 Chloroflexota bacterium
CTGTGCTTAGTAGCCTAGTACTTGATGCAATCGCGGTGGTAGTAGTTGGTCTCTTTGCGACCATCGGACCGCAGGGTTTTAACTACCATCAAGCTGCGCTCGGTAGTCATTTTCTCGCATTTTTCGCAGTTGTGACCGGTCGGCTGGTTTACGTTCACACCGGTAGGCACTGTTTTTGAAAGTTTTACGTCCTTAGCCATTTTTCTCCAAATTCCTTTCCCTAAAAACCTTTAAATAATCTTGTTCTAAGTAGGATGCCGCTATTCTAAATAAAAATGGCTCCCCGACCGCCCCATATTATACTACCCCGCCCTACCTAACGCAAGCACGCTAATAAAAGTCTAACACTTCTATCTTGACAATTTGCACATACTTTGGTAAAGTTACTAATGAAAAGTAGGTTACTTGATACTTACGCTGTAAGTAATAATTCTAAAGCCCATATAGTTACTCAGGTTGAGGAAAGCGAGCAGAAAAATGCAAATTAAAGAACTGGGTCACGTGGTTTTCTTCGTCCGTGACCTAAAAAAATCAGTCCACTTTTACGCAGATGTCCTGGGGTTTAATCAGATTGATATTCCCATGCGGGGTGGCGCACTATTTTCGTCGGGCCGAACCCATCACGAAATGCTTCTAATTGAAGTTGGCCCCGATGCGGCGAAACCTCCAAAGGGCCACCGGGCCGGTCTGTATCATATCGGTTTGAAAATCGGTGACACCAAAGATGAACTCCGAGCGGCCAAGGCTGAACTGGAAGCGGCAGGCGTACCAATCGTCGGCATGAGCGACCATACCGTAACCAACAGCCTATACCTGCTGGACCCGGACGGTAACGAAATTGAAATCTATGTTGATGTCAATAAAGAACTCTGGCAAAACGACCCGACCCTGATTGCCGCCCCGACCAAACCCTTATACCTGTAAATACTGGTCAAAAGGTCGTTGCGTACAGATAGGTTATTTGATACTATAAGATTAGTAGCGCATTAAAATTGATTTTTTTTCTGGCGAAGTGTGAAGTGTTCGTCCAGGTCTAAAAAGATAAAGGTAAGTAACATGGCAGCAAGAACAGCTACAACCGGTGTGCCGGAAGCCCATAAATTGAATACCGCGATGTGTCCGCGCTACGAGAAAGCCGCTAGCATACTGGGCAAGCGCTGGACCGGCCTGATTATCCGGGCTTTGATGGATGGCCCGCGCCGCTTCAACGAGCTTTTGAAAATCGTCGAGCTGGTCAGCGACCGGCTGTTGACTGAACGGTTGCGCGAACTCGAAGCCGAAGGTCTGGTCGAACGGACCGTTTACCCGGAAAGCCCGGTACGAATTGAATATAGCCTGACCGAAAAAGGCCAGGCCATGAAATCGGTGGTGGATGCTATCCAGGATTGGGCCTCCGCCTGGATTGAAGTAGAAGGCGCTCCGGCTGACGTTCAATAGTTACTAAATTCAATCAATAAAAAAACTGGCATTGAGATAATTCTCAGTGCCAGTTTGCTTTTACTTCTCATTCTCTTTCGGTTGGGTCCACCTTTTAATCTCGGAACGGGCCAGCGAACGTTTGTGAACCTCGTCCGGGCCGTCGGCCAGGTGTAAGGTCCGGCCATAGACCCACTGCTCGGAGAGTGGGAAATCGTCGCTGACTCCCGCGGCCCCGAAAAGCTGGATGGCCCGGTTCAGGACGGTGGTATGGACTTCCGGGGCGGCAATCTTAATCATGGCAATATCGTCTTTAGCGCCTTTCTTGCCCAGAGTGTCCATTTTCCAGGCCGCTTGTAGGGTCAGTAGGCGGACCATTTCGATTTCCACTCGCGAATCGGCAATCCACTGCTGGACCACGCCCTGCTCGGAAAGCGGCTTGCCGAAGGGCTTGCGCTGGACCGCCCGCTGGCACATCATCTCTAAAGCCCGTTGGGCTGCCCCCACCGAGCGCATGCAGTGATGAATCCGGC
>JAYSYV010000377.1:0-1948 GCA_043727245.1 Chloroflexota bacterium
CCAAATTATTTTCCTGCCTCCTTCTTCCCGTTCCAAATAGTTTCCCTCTCTTTACAATAACTGTATAGCCAAGCCATTTTCACCTACTCTTTAAATCCCTCGACTTTTTGAGAGGATACCAGTTTAGTTTTAATGCGTCACAAATAGGGTCTGTAGGGTAAAAAATGGGCGCTTTCTTAGAAAGGAGAAGGCGGAGTCGGTGCCCCAACGTTCCCGGTTTTCGAGTCAAAGTCGGTATCGTCCGCCCGGTTTACCAACTGGTCGCGTGGAATGTTCAGATGGATAAGACGGCTGCCGACTTGCCGGGCGATAAGGCTGGCCGGGATAGTAAATTGCTTGGATTCAGATTCGTTCTGAATCACCAGTTGCGAAACCTGGCCGGTCTGGGGATCGGTTATAACCGCCTGAACATTTCCAACGAAACCGTCGGTCGCCTCTACCATAGCGCCGACCGTAATCTGTTCGGTGGGGGAATTTTGCTGGTCCATGTTTTCTCCTTAACTTACTTTCAAAATTCAGTCCTTAGTCTTACGGAAGAAACGGGCCATCCGTTTCAAAAATGTTAAAAGTATAAAAGAATATCGCAAAACTCAGACCAGCAGAAATGCTCTGCTAGCTCACTAGAACTTTGTTAGAATTTTGCAAGCAATTTAAAAGAGACTTGACAGGGGACCAGGCTTGGAGTAACATACATTTGTTAGCACTCACGGTGTAGGAGTGCTAAAAATATCTAGCAAGTACCTAATTCCAGCAATAAAAATTTTCAAGGTCTGATTTACAACCGGGTAATTATACCATTGCCAGGTTAAATACACAAAACAAGTATCTAAGGAGGTTAAGGCAATATGTCGAGTCTTAAACCGTTGGGCGACCGCGTAGTGATTAAGCCGACCCCGAAGGAAGAAGTAACCAAAACCGGTATTTTTCTTCCCGACACTGCTAAAGAGAAGCCCCAAGAAGGCACTATCACAGCAATTGGCGGCGGCAAGTTAGATGACAAAGGCGTGCGTCAGCCGCTGGAAGTCAAAGAAGGGCAGAAAGTTCTCTACGCCAAGTACGCTGGCACAGAGTTTAAGATCGAGGGGGAAGAATATTTAATCCTCAGCGAAAAGGACATTCTGGCGATCATCGAGGGCTAATTTCCCTGGTTGTAGCCAACAGGCAGGCGCTTTGACAGGCTTGCCGGGAGCGAGGGTCTCCCCCAAAGCTGCTACCCTCTCGAAATTCTTAATTGTAAGACGTACTGGATTATAGAGGAGATATAGGACAATGGCTAAGCAATTGCAAAACGCCGATGAAGCCCGCCAGTCGCTAAAGCGCGGCGTGGACATTCTGGCTAATGCGGTAAAAACCACTCTCGGCCCTAAAGGTCGCAACGTGGCCCTGGACAAGAAATTCGGCGCTCCGACCGTTACCCATGACGGCGTAACCGTAGCGAAAGAAATTGAACTGAAAGACCCCTTTGAGAATATGGGCGCGCAGCTTCTTAAAGAAGCCGCCACCAAGACCAATGACGTAGCCGGTGATGGCACTACTACCGCTACCGTACTGGCCCAGGCCATCGTACACGAAGGTCTTCGCAACGTAGCCGCCGGGGCCAACCCGATGCTGCTAAAGCGCGGTATTGATCTTGCAACAAATGCCCTGGTGATAAAGCTAAAAAGCCTGGCTATACCGGTGGCGGACCGCTCCCAGGTTGCCCAGGTTGCGACCATCTCGGCGGCTGACCCGGAAATTGGCGAGTTAATCGCTGAAGTAATGGAGAAGGTCGGCAAAGACGGCGTTATCACTGTTGAAGAGAGCCGTGGCCGCGAGTACGAAACTGAATACACCGAAGGTATGCAAATTGACCGCGGTTATATCAGTGCTTACTTCGTAACCAACACCGAACGCATGGAAGCCGTCATGGACGAGCCTTTGTTGCTCATCACCGACAAGAAGATTTCGG
>JAYSYV010000378.1:0-1946 GCA_043727245.1 Chloroflexota bacterium
ATCCGGGCCATGCTTGGTATGGATTTGCCACCGGAGGCGGCCAAAGTTCACAGCAAAGCGCCGCTAACAGTGCTGGGCGCACTTCTGATTATCGTTTTAATTATGGCCCTGCTCTTTATCTTTGGTCCGCTCTTAGCTCTTCGGCGCAAGACTGTGCCTGGCAAAAGCGGTCCGAAACGCAGTATGAAGGGCAATGTACCGTTTATTGTCTACTTCTTACTGATTGGGTTGGGCTTTTTGATGGTGGAATTGCCACTAATTCAGCGGTTTAGCCTCTTTTTAGGCCACCCGGTTTATGCCCTGGCCGTTACGCTGTTTTCAATTTTGCTCTTTAGCAGCCTGGGCAGCTTTACTACGGATAAAGTTACTTTCCTGAATGCCCGGCAGCGTTTGATAGTGGCCGGGGTCGGCCTCAGTACCATTGTGCCGGTCTATATTGTGCTGCTGCCAATCATATTAGAGGCTCTGACTGGCCTACCGATTCTAGTTAAGGCCGTTATAAGCATCATACTGCTTGCGCCGTTGGCCCTGCTTATGGGAATGCCCTTCCCGCTTGGCATCAAACTTATGAGCCAGCAACGCGCCTGGATGGTTCCGTGGGTCTGGGGAGTTAACGGAGTTTGCTCGGTGGTGGCATCGGTAGGGTCGGTGGTAGTGGCGATTTACTACGGCTTTAGTGTAGCGCTGGCGATTGGCGCGGCCTGTTATTTCGGCCTGTTGCTGCTGGCCCTGTTCAGCCGTACCCTGAAAGCGGTCGAGTCCGAAGCCGGGTCGCAGTAGGTGATATAGTTTCTTTTAGGGCCGGGTAAGTCGCCAGACAGCCCGGCATTTTTTATTCGTGATATACTTTACCCATAACATCTGCTTTTAATTCTGCAAAGCCGGAAGGGTGTACACCATGGAAAAAACACAATTAGTGGCCGAACTTCTTAAAATTTTTGGACCGGACGGACTGCTCTATGCCCCCGAAGATGTTCTGGTCTATGAATACGATTTCTCCCTGGATAAAAATCTGCCGGAAGCGGTGGTCTTTCCCGACACTACCGGGCAGCTTTCGGCCCTCTTAAAACTGGCCGCCGAAAATAATGTTCCGGTCACGCCTCGTGGAGCCGGGACCGGCCTGAGCGGTGGGGCCATACCGGTACGGGGCGGTATTGTGGTGGCGATGGCCCGCATGAAAAAGCTGTTGAAGCTGGACGTACCAAACCGCTACGCCGTGGTCCAACCCGGCCACGTCAACCTGGAGCTTTCCACCGAGATTTCGCCCAGCGGCTACTTCTTCGCGCCTGACCCGGCCAGCCAGAAGGCCAGCACTATTGGCGGCAACCTTGCCCTGAACGCCGGAGGGCCGCACTGTCTGGCTTACGGCACGACCACCAACCATATACTCGGCCTGGAAATGGTCCTGCCGGGCGGCGAAGTGGTTCGCACCGGCGGGGCTGCTCCTGACCGTCCCGGCTACGACCTGACCGGCTTTATTGTCGGCAGCGAAGGCACTCTGGGAATTGTCAGCGAGGCTACCGTCAAAATAATGAAAAAGCCGGAGGCGGTCAGTACTTTTCTAGCCCTTTTTGAGGATGTCGGGGCCGCTTCCGACGCGGTATCGGCGGTAATAGGGGCCGGAATTGTTCCCGCCGCCCTGGAAATGATGGACCAACTGACTATCCGGGTGGTTGAGGAAGCTTTGCAGGCCGGGTATCCGCCGGAAGCCGGGGCGGTCCTTTTGATCGAAGTGGACGGCCTGAAAGAAAGCCTGGATGAACTTACCGGGACTATTGTCGGGATTTGCCGTGATAACGGCGCGTTTGACGTGAAAAGCGCCACTACTGAAGAAGCTCGCACCAAACTCTGGGCCGGTCGGAAGGGTGCAGCCGGGGCTTTTGGCCGGGTCGCTCCCAACTTTTACCTGCACGATGGGGTCGTGCCGCGCTCGAAACTGCCCGAAG
>JAYSYV010000379.1:0-6112 GCA_043727245.1 Chloroflexota bacterium
CGGTCGGTTTCCAGGGTAGCGCCGGGTGTACGCATTATCACGGCCAGGTTGCGGCCATTCAGCCGGATTTCAAACGGCTCCTCCATAACCACCGCCTCGGCCCGTTCTAGTACTTGCGAGCCTTGCCAGTGCCGGACCGGTCGGGTTTGAACCGGCAAGACCTGGGCATTCAGCCAGCGTTGCAGCGGTTTTTGTTTGCTCCCAGCCTCAGAAATATATCTATCTCCAGCGGTGTTATACTCCATCGTCTATTATCCTTCCGGGCTTTGTTACAGTCCCCAACTTAGATATTAGACCGGTTGGACCGCTTTTACAAATCAGAATGACTAAGGGAAATCATTTCTTTAATGCTGGATAATATGATGTAATCTCACCAGTAATTTATATTATTCCTAATAGATTACTTCTCAAATTTCCAGGTCGTGCCATCGGGCCGGTCTTCCAGCTTCACGCCTAACTCTTTAAGCCCTTCTCGCACTTTGTCAGACAACTGGTATTGTTTGGCCGCTTTTAACTCTTTACGTAAATCCACCAGCAGCTTGATGAACGGCTCGGCATCCTGGGAGCCACCGGTAGGGGGCAACTCTGTCATGCGAAGTCCTAGCACACCACCCAATTCGGCCAGGGTTTGGCGGGCGCTTTCCAGGGCGGCTCCGCTGGCCCCACTGTCCCGGCCTTTGAAGATTTCCCGGACCAACTCGTAGAGCCGGGCAATCGCGGCGGGTGTATTGAAATCGTCCTCCATCGCGGTTTCAAAACCGAGCCGGGCGGCCTGGTTAGCCTGTTCCAGGGCCGTGGTAGCCTCAGCTTTGCCGGTGGTAGAGGCTCGGTCGCCCCACGTTTCGTGAGCGGCAAAGACCGCTTTGAGGCGTTCCAGGCTGCTAAAAGCCACTTTGAAGCTGTCATCGGTATAGGTTAGCGGATTGCGGTAGTGCGAACCCAGCACGAACATGCGTAGCATATCGGGGTCGCCCATTTCCAGCAGCTTACCGACCGACAGGGTATTGCCGAGCGACTTGGACATTTTCTCTACGCTCGATTTGCCGGTGTCAGGGTCAATCAGCTTGGCCTGTAAAAGGCCGTTGTGCGCCCAGTAGCGCACGAAAGGCCGTTCGCCGGTCAGGTTTTCGCTCTGGGCAATTTCGTTTTCGTGGTGCGGGAAAATGAGGTCCGCGCCGCCGCCGTGCAGGTCAATCTGAGGGCCGAGATGTCGCAAAGCCATCACGCTGCATTCAATGTGCCAGCCGGGCCGGCCCGGACCCCACGGGCTGGGCCAGCTTGGTTCGCCTGGCTTGGCTGCTTTCCACAGGGCAAAGTCCAGGGGGTTTTCTTTAGCTTCTTCGATGTCTATGCGAGCGCCGGAGTTAAGCTCGTCCGGGCTTTGATGTTTGAGAGCACCGTAATTGGGCTGACTGAGCGCCCTGAAATAGACATCACTGTTGGTGGCATAGTAGGCGTTGCCTTTATCAATGAGGGTCTGTATGGCCGCCACGATGCCGTCTACTTCTTCGGTAGCGCGAGGGTAAACCGTGGCTCGTTTTACGTTTAAGGCATCCATCCAATCCAGGTATTCTTTGATGTAGCGTTCGGTAATGCTTTTCCACTCAACCTTTTCGTCACTGGCCCTTTTGATGATTTTGTCATCAATATCGGTGAAGTTGACGACGTGCCGGACTACATATCCTTTATACTCCAGATAGCGTCGGATAACGTCAAAGGTCAGGGCGCTCATAGCGTGGCCGATATGGCTGCTGGCGTATACTGTCACGCCGCAGACATACATTGTAACAACGCCCGGTTCGAGGGGCATAAATTCTTCTTTGCGGCCACTGAGAGTATTGGAAATTTTAAGCGCCACGCCGATTGGCCTCCTCTTCAATCTTTTTAGCTAGCTGGCTGGACTTGGCATTATGGTTGTGTCCGTTGGACCGCCTGGGAATAATTTGCTCCTGGACCGGGGCCGCAGGCTCAAGCGCCTTCAGGGCCGCTTCGATTCTTTCCAAACGACTCCCAAGACCGGATAGCCGCTCTTCCAGTCCTTCCACCGTAACATGCTCGGCCTCGGCTTCGTGGGTCTGGTGAATGTGGTCGTCCAGGAGTTGTTGCAGCCGATTTTCCAGCTCTTTATTCTTCTCTTGCAAGGCGTTAATCATATCGCCTTCGGGGTCGGGCAGGGTTTCCACCCGTTGATTTGCTTCGTTGGAGGCATTCCGGTAGCCCACGATTTTAGCCGGTACACCCACAGCAGTTGTATTCGGCGGGACATCTTTCAGCACTACCGCACCGCCGCCAATCCTGGCATTTTCGCCGATAGTAATTGCACCCAGCACTTTCGCTCCTACGCCCACCAGCACATTATCGCCCAGGGTCGGGTGGCGTTTGCCCTGCTGCTTGCCGGTCCCGCCCAGTGTAACACCCTGGTATAGGGTAACATTATCGCCAATTTCGGCTGTTTCGCCTATCACCACTCCCATGCCGTGGTCAATAAAAAGACCCTTGCCGATTTTAGCGCCAGGGTGAATTTCGATGCCGGTCAGGAAGCGGGAAATCTGGGAAACCAAACGGGGGAAGAAGGGAACATTGGCCTCGTAGAGCGCGTGGGCCACTCGATGCAATATGATAGCGTGCAGACTGGGGTACAAAAAGGCTTCAAAAATGTTACGCGCCGCCGGGTCGCGCTCCATTATCGCTTTTATTTCATCTGTTACAAACATTTTGGACTCCTGGTCCTTCCTTATCTTAACAACTTCACCCTTTACAAGCCTACTTGCATTTTAACAATCGGGACACCACTCAATTAAGCCGTAGCAGAGTAGTGGCCCTCGATACAGACGCAAGGTTCACCCTGACAGCTCAAAATGGAGGCTGCCCGGCTTTGCCCGTCGCCCATGAACGGCGAAGTTTTTAAGTTGGAATAGACCAGCCTATTAACAGGCCGGTTGAGAGTCAGCATATGTTTATTAAAAATAGGCCGGGAAAATCCGGCAATACCTTAGTAACGTCAGGCCGCCGCGTTAGGCGACTTAGAATCGGCGGGTTTGCTGTCAGATTTCTTTTCCGGGCTGGCTGCTGCCGGGGCGGTTTCAGCCGGTTTAGCCGCTTCCCCGGTTTTGTCGGAAGCCGCCTTTTCGCTTGAATTATCGCCGTTGTCGGATTTCTTTTCCGAATTGGCCGCCGCCGGGGCAGATGAGTTGGTTTTCTTACTATCAGTAATGTACCAGCCTGATCCTTTGAAAATAATTCCAGCGGGAGTGATTACTTTTTTAACCGGTGCGCCACAGACAGGGCATTCCTTGATTGGTTCCGCGCTAAAACTCTGAAATTTTTCAAAACGATGACCGCAACTTACACACTGGTACTCGTAGGTAGGCATAGCTTTCCTGGTTAACTCCTTAGTTGGTAGATTCTGAATTTGTAAGAACTCTGGAGCCATTACAAATAAAAGCTGGCCTCACACAATGCGGCGCAACAATTCAATTTTACTATATTTAAGGGATTTGAGCAAGGAAAATTCGTGCGAAGCTCCTCAACGCAGCCAGAAGACCCGCTCTACTGCTCGTGTGGAAATAATTGTGTAGGGTTGGGGCTGATCCATGTTGGTCAGGACAATTGCCCGGTCGCCGGATTTGCGGATTGTCGCGAAATCCCGGCCTAAAGGCGACCAGCCCGGACATTCGGTATCGGCAAAGGACTGGAACACCGACCCATCATTGCGAGTGATTACCAGGATATTGCCGTCAAAGTAGGAAAAAAAATTCCCGCCGGGCGAAATAGTGGGGCAACTAACTTTTTGCCCGGCCAGTTCATTGATTCTAACCAGTTTTTGATTGGTAACATCGCCCGTGATGCCCGTCCCTAGCGGGTTATTGAAGGTAATCAGGCTCAAACGGCTGACTTCGGCTGAATAGGGGTTGCCAAAGCGCACGAAAGCTCCATCGCTGCGCGGCAGCCATTCCAGATCGTAAACGGCGTAATTTTGGGGCGAGCCGGTCCAGATTACCGGCGCTACACCTCCCACCGGGATTACGCCCACCACCGAAAGCCGGTCGGAAAAGGCTACAAAGCGACCATCCGGCGAAAACCAGGCTGCCTGGAAAGGGGCCGGTATGTGGGAGCGCAGGGTGTTGGTAAGGTCGTTATAAGCGGCAGGCAGTTTGTCGCTTTCCAATAAAGCGCTGATTTTGTGGTCGCTAACCGAATAAATAGCCAATTGGTTAGTCAGGTAAGTGCCGGTGTAGACCGGCGGATAGGTTGGAGTCGGGGTGGGCGAGGGCAAGGCCACCAGGTTTGAGGTGGGATTTGGGGTAGGCATTAAACCTGAACCGGTTGGGGCCGGAGTGCCATTTGGGTTGCCCGGTTGGAGAATAAAAGAGGTCGGTGTGGCCGCTGAACGACTCCCGGCGGTAGTGGTCGCGCCTGGGGTAAGGCCCGGTATGGTTGAGGTGGTCTGGCCTGGGTTGGGTGTGACCTGTTGTTGCAATTGTCGGTTCTGCGACTCGGAGGACCGGGTAAAAATGATTGTTGGGGATTGGGGTAGCAAAGAGGTTCCCACCGGAACCGCCACAGTACCAGTACCAGTGCCAGTGCCGGACCCTGGTGCTAGCGTCGGAGTAGCAGCCGGAGCGCCCTTTTTGACGCTGCCCCGTGTTGCAAAAGCCAGGGTCCGGCCATCTGGACTCCAGGTAGGCGAGAAACCTTCCCCGACACGGGTTAAGGCGGCTTTATCCGCGATAATTTCGGCAAGCCAGACTTCCCCACTGGCAAGCGGCCCAATTTCGCCGGAGTAATAGGTAAAAGCCAGGAAACGGCCATCCCGCGACCAAATCAGGCCGTCCAGGGATTTACCCGGTTGAATAGCCGGATTAACCGGAGTCTGGTTGGAATTAGTCGAACTGCCTCCCGCTGTTTGGGTCGGTAGCGGTGGCAAATTGGCCGAGTTGCCCAATTTTGCGGTCTTGCCGGGTGCAAAGACCAGGCTGCGTCGGCCTTGCATGTCAACCATCCATAATTCGCCCGAACGGGCCAGGTAGACCATCCGGTCGGAAGTGGCGGTCCATTCTATGACAGTATCGCCAGCGATGTCCCCACTATCGGTGAGCTGCTTTCGGTTGGTTCCGCTATTATCAATTAACCACAAGTTCCCGGCCTGGACGAAAGCCAGTTGGCCGGTCTGGATTTTAGCGACCGGTGTCAAGTTTAGGTCCGGCACGACAGCGGTGGCAGTGAAATTCGGCCCTTTCAGGGTGGGAGCCAGGGTACTGGTTGGGAAAATGGGCGGCGGAGTTGGGGCGGGTGAATCGAATACGCGGGCGACGTCACTGGTGGCGGTCGGGACGCGTGTAACCGTCCGCAACGGCAAGGTTGGAGCCTGGGTTGGGCTACTACTACTTTGCAAAACCGGGCTGGAGGTGGGCGGCGCTAGCGTGGAGGTTGGCTCTGTGCCGCATGCGCCTAAAGCCAGTGCCAGCCCTAAAAAGACGGCCAAACCCAGACCTCGCCATTTGTCCCGACTTTTCCTAACGGCCTCAAACCTCGTCATTTACCCTGTCCTGTATGGTTGTGTGGAATAAACTTACTTCTCCTAAGTTTACATAATTTTTCAAAACGGGTCAAGCCTTTTAGCTGGTTCAAAAGTCACCCCACAAAGGCAGATTAAAAACTGGCTGGAAATGCCCGTAACGAAATAAGCTCTGACGTGTTTAAGCCTGTATTACCGGAATAAATCCAAATAGATGGTCTGTTTGCCAGAATTGGGCAAGCTCGTATTTAGTTCCACTTCACCAGAACAGGGTAACGTACTATGTCACAAGTTTTGCAGGATACTTTAATGGAAACCGCCTCGCGTTTCGGAGCGGATACTTTGCCGGACCCGGCCAACTTGAACCGTTTGGCTTTTCACCGGGTCGCTTTGTACAGCCCCCACCCTTTGCTGCGGGCCGGTTTGCGAGCGGAATTAGCCGAGTTGCCCGGTTTTAATGTGGTCGGCGAAACCGGTAGCCCCACCGAATTGTTAGACCTGGTTAGCCGGATACCTTTAAGTCTGCTCATTTTCGACCCGACCCGACCCGGCGAAACTTTGCCTCTGGTCAAGGCCGTCCAGCAGCGAGCTAAA
>JAYSYV010000380.1:0-1938 GCA_043727245.1 Chloroflexota bacterium
CGGTGGTCTTCCCACTGGTAACTCAGGTTCAAAAAGAAACTGAACCGGAATTAATGGAGCAAGCAAGACAACTTGAATTGGACCTGGGAGTGACCCGGCTGCGAATGGAAGAATTAGCAGCCAGGTTAAACCTGGTTGGAGAAACCTTGTCGGTTGAAGAATCTACCGATCAATTAAGGGGTTTGAAATACGAACTGGAAGTGCGCCGGAGAGCGGGGATTATTCTTGGAGGTGTGCTTCGTACGATGGTAGAAAAAGTCTTACCTAGTACCATCAGCTATATGCGACTATTGCTTCCAGCCCTGACAATGGACCGCTACCGGGATTGTAAAGTTACCCCGGAATACAAAATACAGGTCTGGGACGAAATAGCTGGGCGCTATGTTGCCAAGAATATCTTCTCCGGCGGCACTCGCGACCAGTTTTCCCTGGCCCTGCGCCTTTCCTTTGCCCTGGCAACTCTGCCCGAAAACCTTGGCACCACCCCCGGCTTTATTTTCCTGGATGAGCCTCTTAGTTCCTTCGATAATCAGCGTTCGGATGCTCTGGTCAATTTACTTACTCATGGGGAAATAGCCCAGAAGTTTTCCCAAGTCTTTGTCATCAGTCACAACCGGATGTTTAATGAACAGTCCTTTACCCACCGGGTGCAGATCGAGAGCGGTAGGGTGGTCGGAGAAAGTTTTCTTAAATCCGGCCAGGTTGAGGAACAACTTGCATTTTAGGAATCAGTAGCATTCCAGCAGCCGTTTCATAGCTTCCTGGTACAAATCCCGGTCTTCCTGAGTAGCTCCCGCGCTCAGAGATCCGGCGTACAGGCTGATTTCTTCGGTTTGAGATAAGGCTCCTACTCCAAAGGAACTGCCGCCTTCCGGGCGCTCGATGAGTAACCCTGAAGTATCAACCACAAAATGGAAGCAGCGTGAGTTGATCTTTTCGTAAAGCTGGCGCAGTTCCAGGCGGTGATAGAGGTCCAGGGAGATAAACCCTTCCAGCCGAAGTTTAATCATGGTCTGGGGAGTACAGATTTCAGTAACCCGCTCAATAAGATCGGTCAGCAGATTAACCGGGTTTAATTCGGATATTCTAAGGGTCATTTCCGCCCTGGGTTGGCCCGGCAAAGCTTTCCGTTCAAAATTTTCCAGCCCATACGGCCCCATAACAAAAGTGGCAAACCCCGGCACTTCCGGTTTCTCCCCAAAGGTCATCCGTTCAGTTGCGCCCGGAATGATAAACGACCGGGGACCAAGCTTGTGATGCGCCGGTTTGTGAATATCCCCGATAACAAAAACATCTGCTCCCTGAAAATTCTGTAAAGTCCTCAGTTTAAAAACCGGGTCGGCTGGTTCCGGCGGGGCATACCCTTCTACTAACCCATGCAGCAGCAAAATACTTAAATCCGTATCGGGGGCAAGGTTTTCCCAGGTCAGGTTTTCCAGGGGGTCGCTGCCTGCCGGGGCATTTGGGTCAGGGTTCAGGCCACCTACCGCTACTTTCAGCCCTTCGATTTCTAAATATTCGGTGTCAATTGAGGCGTTTCTGGAAAAGAGGGTCAAGCCGCCCAACCGGTAATAAGTTTCCAAAGGCATACTGCCGCCCTGGTCAATCGATTGTCTGGGGGTATCGTGATTGCCGCCAATAGCGAAAACTCGCACCCCGGCTTCCTTCAACCGGGCCAGGCAGTGGGCCACAAAGGCCCGTTCCAGGTTACGAGGGTCGTTCCGGTCGAACAGGTCGCCCGCTATCAGAAACAGGTGGGCCTGCCACTCCATTGCGTAATCAACCGCCGCTTTAAATCCGTCTCGCAGGTATTTACGGCGGGCCGATAGTTTCTGAGGCAGCATTCGATCATAGAAAAGACCCAGGTGATTGTCGGCGGTGGCAACCACTCGTATTTGAGCCTGGGTAGCACTATTTACCATTCTTCGCCGGTCCTTT
>JAYSYV010000381.1:0-1935 GCA_043727245.1 Chloroflexota bacterium
AAATTCCCCGGCCACTGCGATTACCAGGGTCAGGCGCAAATCCAGGACCGTCCCAATAACTCCACCCAGCAAAGCCCCGATTGGGGCCGCTCCTTGCGAAGCAAAGGTAAACACCGAGTTGAGCCGACCCATTAATTCACCCGGCGCACTGGCCTGGCGCAGGCTAACCTGGTTGATGTTGTAATTGGTTATGCCGAAGCCGAAAAGGAACTGGGCTATCAGCAGCAAAATTACGATTAAAACCAGATTGCCGCTCGCCAGCACAATAAACAAATCGCCGGTGGCGAGTAAAAACAGTCCTAGAATAGTCGCTTTCCCCATGTTCAACTTGCGTGTGATGTACCCGGCGCTTAAAGCTCCGACCATGAACCCGACACTTCCCGCCCCAAAAATCAGGCCAAACCAGCCCGGCGATACTCCCAGGTCACGTGTGGCATAGAGCAGCAAAACCGCGTCCAGGATATGACTGAACAGGTTCAAAATCAGGCTCGATACCAACAACCGCCGCAAGATTATATTGCCGTGTACCAGATTCAGCCCTATTTTGATTTCAAACCAGAGCGAAGGTCTTTTTGTCAGGGCCATTTCGGGCGCTTTTACAATGGTCGGCATTGACCTGAAAAAGAAAGCTGAAAACAGGAAGGAAATCGCGTCTACTACCACGGCAAAAGGGGCCGTTAGCACCTGGACCAACAGCCCTGCTAAACCTGGCCCACCAATGAGTACCGCCGACCGGCTGATTTCCAGCTTTCGGTTAGCCTCGACAAGCTCCTGACGCAGCAAAATACCGGGCAGTATCGAGCGGTAGGCTATTTCAAATAGAATATTGAAAATCCCGATAGCAAAAGCCACTAGCAACAGCAGTGGCATATTCAACCAGCCCGTCATCACCGTTAGTGGGATTAATAGGAGCAGAAAAGCCCGGACCAAATCGCAAATTATAATAATGCGGCGTTTCTCGAAGCGGTCTACCCATACGCCCCCAGGTAGGGCCAGTATCAAGGCCGGTAAGGTGCTGAACGCTCCTAGCAACCCCATCTCAAAGGCGGAAGCGTGCAGGGTCAGGGCCATTACCAGCGGTAGGGCCAGGAAACTTACCGATGAACCGACCAGTGAAATAAGTTGCCCGGCCCACAAATTAAAAAAGGCCGGGTTTCGCCATAAGCTTTTTTTGGCTGGCTGCATGAGGCTCCTATAAAAGAATTAGGCACTCTCAGACCGAGAGTGCCTAATTCTTATCATAACAATCAGTTACAATTCAGTCAATATAGCAGTGGTAAATACTCAGGGATTGGACCTAGTTTCAAGACTTCAGGTGGTCTTTTGCGGTATTGAATCAATACTCTCGAAATCTCATCCTGCCAGGGTTTAGAATTAGTCAGGGTTGCCACGTGCTGCCCGTTCGGAAGAAGGCATCATAGTGTTCAATCAAGGCCCGTCCATCCAGGTGCTTTTCAGCCTTGCCGCCCGTAGCGGGAAATTCCTCCCAGGTAGCCGCTTCATTTTGCTCAGGATTGTCGGTAAGTAGATGGGCCTTTCGACGTTTGTTAATATGACTTTCGAGACTATTGAGGCGGCCGGTAGCTGGATTCTCAGTTGTGGTGCGGGGGTACAGGTAATTGACTCACCGGAACTGTGCGAAATTATCCTCGCCAAAGCCGCCCAGGTCGTGGCACAGTACGCTCAACCGTAAACCCAATCAAAAAATATAACCAGCCAGGTTTGAGGTGGCGTAATCCGGCAACAAAAAAGAGCGCTAACGGCGCTCAGTTTAAGGCTTTGGTATAAGACTAAATGGGGAATGTGGGAGTCGAACCCACACGCCTTTCGGCACATGATCCTAAGTCATGCTCGTCTGCCAATTCCGACAATCCCCCAGAATGCTAAATTCGGTTCAGTATAGCATAAAGATTCGCTGAAAACAATATTCTTAGG
>JAYSYV010000382.1:0-6077 GCA_043727245.1 Chloroflexota bacterium
ACACCAATCCGAGCGCCAAAGGCCAATTCGTTGTGTGAGAGATTTCAGGGCAGCGTGCGTAGAGAATTGTTGGATCATTTCTTCATCTTGAACGAGCGGCACCTCTACCGCATCCTCAAAGAGTATATCCAATATTTTAACCACGAACGACCTCATCAAGGAATTGAGCAAGCGTTACCTGTTCCTACGGCTTTTCCTCCACTTACCAAAGGAAAAATTATTCCCTTTCAAATTTTAGGAGGTTTACACCATAGCTATAAGCGAGTAGCTTGAAGCGAAATTAGCCTTCCTTAAGGTCGGACGACCCAAGTATCCAGCACAGCCTTTTCTATAAGTGCCTTCAGGCTAATTTTGCGCTAAATTTAGGTAAGTAGGTTAACATTCCACTTCCGATCGCGGTTCTATTTGGGCTAAGGCGCCGGGAACTTTTCGCTACGGTACCTTTCAAATTCTTTATAGAAATCGGCAATCGAAATATTAAAGGCCTTTTGGAAAGCCGCTTCCCATTTTGTACCAATTCCGATCAATGTATAATATTTTTTCAGATTCTGTTCGGAATTCCCGTATTTGGTATCCATAAAATCCAGGGCCAGAAAGCCCAGATCGTAAGCTGCCGGTTCATTTAAGGTTTTCTGGGCAGCGGTTTCCACTTCCTTAAGGGGCATTTTCAAGGTAACTGCACTATTGAGTGCCTCCTTTTTGTAATCGACATATGGATAGATACCAGCCCGCGCCAGCACGCGGGCAGACATAAAGTTGGCCGAACCTTCTCCAATCCATTGCGGCCCGTCCCGATCAACCCTATTCTCGCCGGAGTCCGGGTCGTTGGAAGTCTTAGCAAGGTAATATTGGACCATATGGAAATACTCGTGAACTACCGTGGCATACTGGCCCCTGAGGTCATCGTCTTTCCAGGCCGAGGCCGAAGTATAATACTGGATGCCACTGCCATTGGCTACTCCTGAAAAATCGTGTTCAAAAGTGCCATCGACTTTGACCGGTAGTTCGACACTGTTTCCGGCCTGAATGGTAAATTCCGGCACTAGTCCTAATTCCTTCTGCGCCAGCGCAATCCCTTTACGAATAATTTCAGCCTGGTTCGCCGGTAGATCGGCATCAATCTCGAAAACTATTTTACCAAGACCGGCCACTGCCTCAACCGTTGGTTTAGCTGGTGGTATGGTTGTGACCGCTTCCGTTGTGGTAACCGTTGTGGTCTCAGGCGCAGTCGCGGTAGTAGCCTGCTGCGCGACGGTAATTGCCGCCGCCTTTTCCGTTGTCGTCATCGCCGTGGTGATAATCGCTGTAGGTGGTGCAACAGCAGCAGTAACGGGCTCATCTACGGTTGTGACAATGGCAACGGTCACAACCGCAGGTGAGCGTGAGCCGCTAACGGCAGTGGTGACAATGGTAGACGCCGCCGAAGTAGCAGGCATAGAGGCAGGAGCAGGTTGTAGCGGGCTATCGCCACAGGCATCCAACAGTATGAGCAAGATAAGAAGTGATGATAGAAAACGAGATAGTTTTGGGAAGTCGGGCATTATGGACTTGATCCTTTCTGTGAAAATGGGTTAAAATGATGGCTGGAATGTTATACCATATTAAAACCAAAATAAGGAGAATTTGCGGTATTGTCACCAATAATTGTAAAAGTCAGTAAGGTGTGGCGAGGATTTTTGAAACTTTATTTTATCAGGCAATATCGAGAGTGTATAATAAAGTGTTGAAATAAAACGAAAGTAGTCAGTATACTTGCCTAAAATAAACCTCTACAGGTAGAAAGGCGTACTGAATTATGGCTGAGAACCTTAAACCACGCGTTAATTTCAAGTCTAATAAGACTGCAGGCTTCAAAACTCAAATTGTACCGGTTCGCGCTGACGTGGCTGAACGAATGGACCCGGATGATGCTTTTAAGCCAGCCGGACCCCTCGAAGGTGGCGAACTGCGCCGAGCGGCCCTGGCCTGTACTGGCTACTTTGTCCATCCGCTAGAAAAATCTTCAAGGATAAAATCAGTCTTCCATTAGATTCATTGAGTCTAATAAAGGCTGATTATTGACCGGGACGTTGAATCTTTTACATAAATTTAAGGTATCCTCTCAAAAAGTCGCGGTTGAATATTTGTACTACTAAGTCATATGATTAAATTGTCTATACAAACCAGCTATATCAGATTTTTTGCCTAACTTTATTAGACAAATGACTCATCTTAGTTTGTAGAACATAAGTTTAACCCCGAAAAAATGAGAGGATACCTTTTTTGTATTGTTGTTTTGGCGACAAAATCTTAACTGTAAAGGTCTTTTCTTTCAACTCTTTCTTTTCTTTTCTACCACTGACTTTGCATTGCCCCTGGTGCTTTCACGCTATGCTGTGGTTGTACCCATATACTGTGTTATATTAAAATTAGGAGCTTTATCTGCCTTCCTAAGTAAAATATCTCTTCACCTCTAAATTATCTCCTTTTTTGGCTTCACATAAATTTAGCTGATCCGAAAGGCGCCTCATCTATGGAGCATACAAATGAACACTTGCCGCTCCCCTTAGATAAAAAGGGACTTGAGAGTAAAGCAGCGGAAACCGATAACTTACAAAGTGACCAGGAAATGGGCGAAACAAAACTGCAGCAACTGTTCGGCAAAAACCTTCCTTTAACTCCTCCCAATATCTTGCGGCTTCAAAAGACGATCGGGAACCAATCCGTAATGCGACTTATAATGCGCACCCAATCCAGGGCAGCTACTATTATGCGCAAATTTGACAAGGATAAGCCAAGCACCTATGACGATGACGGCGGACATGCTCTGCTTGAACATAGCTGGGAAGGGACAGAAGATTCCCATAAAGCCCGGGCCAAGATTAACCCTCCAACTAACTCTTCCAGCGGGTGGGCCAATGAAGCTAAAATGAAAGCTGCGGTAAAAGCGGCTCACGTTGCACTAATGGCCTGGCCGGATAAGAAAAAAATCAAAGGGAACGATTTCAAGGCCAGATTTACCTGTAACGTAACTCAGGCTGGTTCTGGTTACATTTGGAGTTATACCGACCCTGCCAAAGACAATACCATGTCCAAGACTGTACTTGGCACAGCCGTGGTAATCTTCCATTTAGATTCAGACAATGGCTCAATCATAAGAATGATTACGGCGTTTCCGGGCCCTCCCGCCAAAGACTACCAGGGTATCGCAAGAGTTTAAAGCATAAAAGCCAATGCTAAAGGGAGCAGGATTATGTCTGAATTCTCAGAATTATTACTAAAAATTGCTCTGGCTGAAACTAAATCCAGCGCACACCCAGGTATAGCAGAACAAATTAAGGTCGTGCTGGAAGAAAATGGGCTTGACCAGGATAATTGGGTTCCGCCCTGGCTGCTACATTTTTTTAAGGCTCTGTCCAATAAACAACCTCTACCAGTTACCGAATTGCCAGCAACCCAATCGGGGCAGGGCGAAGTCTGGGAGTTTTTTAGCAGCCTTCAAAAGATAGATGCGTTTGATTGCCTGGATTATGGAGAATGGATCCGGGTCAGGCTGGCAGAACACGCTATGCTCGGTCTGGTATCAGTTGAGCACAGCTACTACCGGGTGGACCGCTTGTACGAAATCCCGGCCAACCAGGGTGATCTTTCAAGAGCCGCGCACCTGGCTCGGCCAGATTAGTTTTTTGCTTTTCCTGGCAGCAGGATAGTTCAGCGGATTTATGTAAAGCTTAAATTATTTAAACCGCGGCTCCTCTGATCATAGCAGAGAAGCTTTTCGATCAAGAACGGAATTACCGGTGGTGGGTATTTAGCCCCGTGCTGGCTACCTTGCCGAAAATAAACTGGCCTAAATTGCCCCCAACTGGATGGCCCAAGATTATTCATAAGATGCCACCTAATTCAGCCGGATTGTTACGCAATGGGATTTCGAGGTGCTTTAGCACCATTAATAGAACCGTAGTGTCAACATGACCCATCCGCCGGGCTTATTTCGGGCTTCTACCAAGTAAAAGCAATTCCCGGCCAATTTCGGGTTCTGTAAGATTCAATGCAAAAATTGGCTTAGTGTTAAGGAATTATGTAATTACTTTACAACTAACGAAGTGGTTTTGAACTCAAATTGGATACTATTTGATTATTTGGGCAGTCCACATGCTTCAAATGTAGATAAAACCTGCTAAAATCAATATAAGCTATAGTTCGCCATCACTTAAGAAAGGAAATCAATGTACGGGAACGTTTTGCAAATAATGCCCGCGCAGCCAAGTTGGGAAGCAGTTTATGTCGTACCTAAAAATCAGAGAATTAAAATGTCGTATTCTACCAAACCGTTAAACTGTTGGGCAGTAGTTGAGTTTAAATCTTCTGACCAGCAATCTTTCTCGACGGTTGTAGTCGGCATGGTGGCGGTAGAAGACTCTCAGGTGCTGGATTTTGCTGATATGGTCGGCGATTTCCTGGGTTATAACTATCCGGGTTGTAATATTAACTGGCACTTGAAAGCTATGGAACACCGTAACGCGAAGTAACGGGAATTAAAAAAGGAACTTACCGGTTAGCAAGTTCCTTTTTAGATTGTATGGAGCTGGCGGGAGTCGAACCCGCGTCCAAAAAGTTCAGTGTCACAGCCTCGTTTACATGCTTAGCCCGGTTGTTTTATTCAGATTACAGGAGACCCAAGCAACTCTGCAACCCCTGTGTGTTATCTTAGATCAGGTTACTCACCCCTACCTGATAGCGTCCTCCGATATGTTGTTTTATCCCCTTGCGCCTCGGAGGTGCGGCCCGCCGGGATAGTTACTTAACTAACTAGTAATTAAGCAGCCAGGGCGTAAACGCCCTGATTTGTGTTTGTTTTGCCGTTTAATGGCTTGCATCAAGTTTACGAGATTTAATGCGGTCTCGGCATGCAACTATAACGCATTCCTCCCTGTCGAAACCAAGCAGCCCCGACTGATTCATTTGTTACTCTCTTATTATACGCAGTCTGTCAAGATTTGTTTCACCTTCGGCCTGGCCCAGCACCAGGACCATAACATCTTCTAACGTCAGGCTGCTTGCGTCACCCCATAAATGATTAAATTTAGGTTCAGTGAGGGCGGCGCGGATACTTTTAATTTTACTATCGTACTTAGCGGCGTCGATCTTCCGGCGCTCGAACCCAATTTCTTTACGATAGCATTCTGAGAAACCCAGTAGTTTTACAGCCCTTTCTAAATCCTGCTGGCTGGCCGCTATGGAGCCGAATTCTTCAAAAGCCAGGGTTATGCCCCGTCTATCTTTTATCTCAGACCTTAAAAGTAAGTTTTCTTTAGCATACTCCAAGGCTTCGTCATACTTGCCCAGTTCGTCTGATATGGTCGCTAAGTCGCCCAGGCAAATACTATGCCCTATTTTATCACCCAGCGCCTGGTGAAGTATTAAACCTTCCTTCGAAAATTCGGCCGCCCTCTCAAGGTTCCCCAGATAATAATAGACTTCGGCCAGGTTATTTAAAGAATCCGCAATACCCTGCTTATAACCAATTTCCCGGCGGATATTCAGGCTTTCTTCTAAAAAGGGAACAGCTTTTTCAAACTCGCCCCCCCATTCTATGAGTAACCCAATATTATTAAGTGAGTCAGCAATATTCTCTTTATCGCCCATTTCCCGGCGGAACACCAGGCTCCTCTCGTTAAGCTCGCGGGCTCGCTTCAAGTCCCCCATATTGGTTGCAATAACAGCCATGTTATTTAAATAGTCGGCAACCTCCTTTTTATTTCCCAGGTCGACAATTATATTCAAACCCAGGTCAAAGTAATCGAGCGCCCCGACCAGGTCGCTGCGGTAATAGGCTATATTGCCAAAACCCTTATAACAGGCGGATATGCCTAACAGATCGCCTAACTCCTGAAAAACCGCAAAGCATTTATCATACTGTTGTTTACTGGTATCAAGCTCTCCCTGGAATAATTTCAGGTAAGCCAGCATATTTACAGCTCTGGCTTTTAGCAGGGTAAATTCTCTGGACTCTTCTGGATTATCGCCTACCAGTTCTAAAGCCTGGTTAATCCAGTAACACCCTTCGCTAAGATGACCGCGAGTGTGCCAGTAAC
>JAYSYV010000383.1:0-1931 GCA_043727245.1 Chloroflexota bacterium
CTGGCTACTCCTATCCGCACGCCGGAACTGTTGTTGGGCAAGAGTCTTTCAGCCATAATTCCGGCGACTCTGTTGTGCTGGTTTAGCTTTGGAGTACTGGTGCTGCTGTTGTGGCTGCTCTTGCCTCCGCTGGTTCTATTTCGGATGGATTTGCTGCTGTGGCTGCTGACTATCGGCCTGTGGACCCCGCTGTTGGCCTTCCTCAATACAATGGTCGGGATGGCAATCTCGGCGCGGGCCAGGGACGCTCGTTCAGCCCAGCAGTACGGCAGTTTGCTGGCTTTACCGGTGGTGGGTATCGTAGTCGGTATCGCCCTCGGATTTTTCGATATGACATGGGGTTTGCTGGGCCTCGGTCTGGTGGCGCTGCTGGCCCTGAGTGCTGTGGCTTTCCGGGTAGCATTAGGCCTGTTCCAGCGCGAAACTATTTTAACCAGGTGGAAATAGAGGAAGAATGACTTTAAGACTGGGTATCACCAATGACGCGGACTTTGCGCCGCTATTTTTCCCGCTGGATGCCGGGTGGGCGGCTTTACCGGAGGGCATCGTTGCCGAAACTGATGACCCGGCTAAACTGGAAAAAGCCCTCCTGGCCGGGCAGCTTGATGTTGCCCCGGTCAATCCGGTCCTCTACGCCACGCACGCGGACAAGTTGAGCCTGTTGCCCTACCCGGTAAGAGCCTTTGACCTGGCCGCCGATAGTATTTTCCTGATTAGCGTCAAGCGGCCCGACCAGCTAGAAGAAGCCCGTGTCGCCATCTCGCCCAGCAGCCAGACCGGCGAAATTTTGCTGAAGATTATCGCCGGGAAATATTATGGCATGAAACCAACCGCTTTTCCGGTCCCGACCGAAGCCGCCGCCCTGGAAGCCCTGCAAGGCCAGGCCGACACCTGTATCATCAGCGGGGAAGCAGCCATGCGAGCGGCAGGGTGGGCCAAGTCTAAAGGCTACTTCGTGGAAGACCTGACCAAAGCCTGGTGGATTATGACCGGCCTGCCTCTCCCAATCTATCTGCTGGCGGTTCGCAAGGAATGGACCCGGACCGAGCCGGAAGCGGCCAACCTGACGCGTGCGCTCATGCTGGCCTTTCGCCGCTCTCTGCAAAATAGCGAGGAGCAGCGCCCCACTTTGCTGGGCCGCGCCGCCGACCGCACCGGATTGCCGGTGCAAGCCCTGGACGAACATTACCGCTTGCAACGTTACGAACTGAATGAAGCCCACCTGCGCGGCTTGCTGGAATTCTACCGCCGAGCCGCTGCGCTGGGCCTGATACCGGCAGTGGATGATTTGGTGTTCTTTCCAGCCCTGGCTCCGCTGGCAGCGACCCCGGCCCCACCTCCCCGGCGCAGCCAGCCTGAAACAGCACGTCCGGCGGCAGCGCCCCAGCGCCAGCCCAAACCCCAACTGGAAAGTTTACCGGATGAAACCACCGCAACAGAGGTCGAGCCTGAACCGGCCTCGACACCCGAACGATCCAAACCGAACGGTTCCCGGCGGGCAGCGGTCCGGGCCGAAGCTAAAGCCAAAGGTTTGCGGCTTATTAAGGGTGGCAAGGATAGCAGCGGTGCTACCGAAACCGAAGACGAAGAAGATTCTTAATCCAAACTTTTGCTAATTTCCGCAGCCGGGTGCAAACCCGGCTATTTTAAAATAAAACTTCTGTTCAAATTGTCCTCTCTACCTCTTGACTCTGCCATAATGTCAGGCTTTATACTGGTGACAGAAAGCTTTCTAGTCAGTGCTGTACAGCGTTGAAAGGGCCATATGTTCAAGATTGGTGATTTTTCAAAACTTTGCCTGGTTTCGGTAAGAATGCTTCGTCATTACGATGAACTAGTACCTAGTCCACACTGTTTGGCTAATCAATCCCACAAGTGGTAGACTGGAGGAATGAATAAAAAAACTACTAAATATCAGGTGCAACTCAAAG
>JAYSYV010000384.1:0-6074 GCA_043727245.1 Chloroflexota bacterium
GAATTGGCTCTGGCATTGACAGGCCTGGACCCACTGCTTATAATCGAGCTAGACATAACAACCAACACTGATTCTAGGCTGTATTGAGGGTGGGTGAATGCGTAATAGGCAATCTACTTTAAAGAATTTACCTGGCTACAGTTTGGCCGGGCTTATTGTGCTGGCGCTGTTAGTCGCCGGGCTGCTAGTTTCCGGTGGAAGCGCTTTATCGCAAGCTCAAACTTTCAAAGTAACCTGGACCCTTGCGAATCCACCTACCGAGGGCCGGGTCGGTCTTCGCCTGGGCATCAATAACCTGGAACTGACCAACAGTGGGTCGCAAGCCTGGCCTAAAACCGGGGCCGACCAGATAAAGCTGGGCTATCGCTGGTTCGGGGCCGATGACAAGCCGCTCGACCCTACCACTTACGACGATTTGCGCTCCGACCTGCCCCAGGATATTCCACCGGGCGGGCGCTTGCTCTTTCCGCAGTTTCTGGTGGGTGTGCCGAACACTGCCGGGGATTATAGCTTGCACATTGATCTGGTCCAGGGGACTGCTGGCTGGCTGGCGACTAAAGGCTCGACCGATTTAGCTTTCAAGGTGACAATCAGGGCCAAAGATACTACCGCGCCCAGCAGCCAGGTGAAGGCTTTGCCGCTTTTTACCACTTCGACCACTTTTACCGTTACCTGGGAGTCTAAAGACGAAGATGGCGGGAGCAGTGTTTCCTATAGTGATGTCCAATACAAAGTTCCCGGCGACCAGGAGTGGCACGACTGGCTGTTGAATACCAGCGCTACTTCGGCCCAGTTCAGCGGCGAAAACGGTAAATTATATTTGTTTCGCAGCCGGTCCACCGATAAGGCCGGAAACAGCGGCAAATACCCCGAAAACGAGCAGAGCAGCACCCGGCTAGATAGCCTACCGCCCGCCGCCAGGGTCGAGATCCTGCCCGGTCAAAGCCCCGAAGTTTTCCTGGTGCGTTGGTCCAGTTTTGATAATGTGGCCGGGGCGACAGTTTCTTTATGCGATGTGCAGTACCGCCAGGGGCCGAATGGAACCTGGACCGACTGGTTACTTGGAACCAGCGCCGGGTCGGCCCTTTTCAAAGGTGAGGCTGGTAAGAGCTATTCCTTCCGGGTGCGAGCTTCCGATTACGCCGGTAATCAGGGAGAGTATTCCGCCGAGGCCCAGGCTACAACCACCGTTTCGGCAGCCTTGAATAGTCTGGTCGGGCAGCCTCCCACGGGCAGCGCCTCCAGCCTGGTTACTCCTACTGTTATCATTCCTTCGGTTACAGTGCCGCCTTCTCCTACAGCTACCGTATCCAGCCCGGTCAGCGGCACTACTCCGGCTGCCACCACTGTAGCCCCTACCGCGACCGCTACTCCAGGCGTAACTGCGGCGACTCCATTCCAGGCGGCCTATTTCCCGCTGGCGGTCAAGGCGGGGGACACCGGCAGCAGCACTATAATGGTTTACAATCCGGGCAGCGCCCCCATTAGCGTTACACTTGCCTTTTACGACCAGGCCGGAACGCCTATATCAGGTACGGTCAGCGGCTTATCCCTTACTCCGGCGGCTACCACCGGCTCAAAAATAATCGGCGCTGGCGAGACAACCAACTTTTCCGCCGATATGCTGGCGGTCGCCAGCTTTAGCGGCTGGGTGGAAGTGCGTTCCGCCGGGACTTTCCAGGCTTACGCGGTGCGCCAACCGGCAGTAGGCCGGGCCGTCCAGTATGCCGCAGCCGGGGCCAACAGTCAGCTTTATCTGCCTTACCTTAAAAAGGCCGATGCTCTGAGTTCGACTTACCTTAATATAGCCAATACCACGCCCAACCCGGCGGAATTTACTGTTACTTATTATGATGCCGCCAGTGGTAATGTGCTGGCAACCGATAAACGCACTTTACCGCGTTTCGGCAGCACCCGCTTTTCAGTCAACGCCCTGACTACGGCTGACTCTTACCCGCGCTTCCAGGCTTCCGCGATTATCAGCTCGAATGTAGCCCTGGCAGCTTCAGCCGAGGGCGTATTGGAGGATGGTTCGGCCTTTAGCTATCCGGCCCTGGCGACGGGTGGCCCGGTCGCGCCGCAACTGCCAGTCTACCGCGAAGCCGATGGAGTATCTACCACTTTGCTGATTCAGAATACCGGCAAGGATAGCTTGACGGTCAAAATGGAGTACTTTAATAGCAAAGGCGAGATTATAGCCGCCAAAGAGCTAAATGTGGCCGGTTACAGCCGCCAGACCTTCTGGCAGGGCGATGTAAAGGAATTATCACCCGGTTTTAGCGGAAAAGTCCGGGTTAGCACGACCGCTGCGGGCGGTAAGCTCGCCGTGATGGTGCTGGGAGCCGGGCCGGGGATGTCGGGGCGGCAATTTCTCTAAAAAAGAGCAACAGACCCGGGTTTAAAACTTTTTGTAGATTTTCGCGTATATATGACAACTGGCTGCTACAGGTAGAGATATGCTTGCAGCCAGAAAAGCGCAAAGTATAAAATAACTCTTTCCTGCTCTCTTTCCGCTCCGGTTAAAGAATTGTAAAACTTTTCACAAGTCTTTTACGTATTATAGTAGGTGAATCTAATACAAGAAGTAACTTCTCCGCCCGGTTTTGACAGGTCACGGAATTTGCAGTATTATGCGCGAGTCATGTTTAGCGGAGACTACTGACCTGCCTCATTGCTCAAGTTTTCATCAGGCACGTAGATTTCACCACGTAGTTTAGATTAACTACATAGCATTACACAGCAGCAATCAATTTAATACAATTGAGCTGTGTTAAGGTCGCGGCGGAAGAGATTGCAAAGCGGATTGTTTTGGGTCAAATGTTAGGTAAAAGGCGAAGAATATAAATGGCTACGAACACTTATTTAAAAGAAAATAACGACAGTGTGGACTTAGCTGCCCTGATGGAGCAGCCTGAGTTGACGTTATCGGCAAATAAATTTAAGAAAAATAAGAATAATTCTAAAGTTCAAGCCCATTGGGATAATAGCGATACCAGTCAGGTAGCGAAAGACAGCCTGGTGGACGAGGATGAGACCCTGGAACCGGCCAGTGTAATCGAAGTGGAAGCTTTTATCCCGGCAGGGGCCGAAGCCGAACTGATAGCGATTGAAGCCGAGGAAGCGAAACTCGACCCGGAAGAAGCCCGTCTGAATGAAATGGCTTTTGAGTCAGCCGAGATTGACGATTCTCTGAAACTTTACTTGCGCGAAATTGGCCGCTTTGCTCTGCTAAATAGCGAGCAGGAAGTATCTCTGGCCCGCCGTAAAGATAACGGAGATCGCGATGCCGCCCAGAAACTGGCTAATTCTAACTTGCGTCTGGTGGTCAGTGTTGCCAAAAAGTATATGGGCCGGGGTATGACCCTCCAGGATTTGATCCAGGAAGGTAATATCGGCCTGATGCGGGCCGTAGAAAAGTTCGACCATAATAAGGGTTATAAGTTTTCGACTTATGCAACCTGGTGGATTCGCCAGGCTGTTACCCGCTCTATTGCCGACCAGGCCCGTGTGGTCCGTTTGCCGGTTCACTTCGTGGAAGCGATTGGCCGGATGGAGCGCGTCCGACGGACTTTGCAACAAGAGTTGCATCGCGACCCCAAGCCGGCGGAAATCGCCACGGCTCTGGGCGTGACGGTGGACAAAGTTATTGATATGCTCAAGCATAAGACCGACACTATTTCACTGGAAACTCCGGTCGGGGAAGAAGGCGATAACACGCTGGGCGACCTGGTGGAAGACCATACGACCGAATCTCCGGTGGACGTAGCGACCCGTTCTTTGCTGGCCGACCAGTTGCGGCAGGTGTTGAGTGGCCTGGGCGAACGCGAACGCCGGGTTATCGAGATGCGCTTCGGTCTGGAAGGCGGCGAACCGCGTACCCTGGAAGAAGTTGGCCGCGAGTTTGGTGTTACCCGTGAACGGGCCAGGCAGATGGAAGCCATCGCGCTGCGTAAGTTGCGTGAGCCGGAAAATGCCCGGTTGCTGCGAGATTACGCCGGGAGCATCTAGCTCAGGAAAATGAAAAGGGGACTGCCTTAAGCAAGCAGTCCTTTTTTATTCTTTGAATTTGGGTTGATTTACAAGGCTTGCCATTGTTTCTGAAAACGGTTAAAATCTAAATTAGCCAGACATAATCAGTTCCCGCTATTTAAAATTAAATGCTTTAAGAAGTATTGCCCGGTTCTCCTTGAAGAAAGGCCACTCTTTTATGGCAAACTATCCTTCCCGGCCAGGTCCAACTTCTCCGCCTAATAACGCTTCCAATGGAAATCGCTTTTCTAAGATTTTTAAATTTTTAGCCCGTCCACTTTTTGCCTTTTGTATCCTGGCTGTAGTAATAGGGGCCGGTACGCTGGTGA
Source organism: Chloroflexota bacterium (assembly GCA_043727245.1). Classification (GTDB taxonomy): domain Bacteria; phylum Chloroflexota; class Chloroflexia; order Chloroheliales; family Chloroheliaceae; genus 54-19. The sequence goes on from JAYSYV010000384.1 coordinate 4,359, forward strand.
ACAACCTGGCCGCAAAACAACCTGAAAAGGTAGCGGCAATATCGACCACCACGCCTGGTAAGCTTACTCCCACTACTAAAGCGAACTCGGCCTCATTGACACCTACTGCTCAACCTACTCGTGACGGTATTATCAAAGTTTTTATTACCGGAGAAGTAATTCGCCCAGGTGTTTATGAGATGCATGACGGTGACAGAATTATTGATGCGATTAACCTGGCGGGCGGTTTTAACGAGGTGGCCGATCAGAACCGTGTGGACCAGGCCCAGCGGGTCCGAGATGAAATGCACATAGACATCCCGCGCAAAGCCTCTTCGCCCCTGCCCGGTACTTTATCAGACCTGAATCAACCAGCCGTGGCCCAGGTTGCCCCTACAACCAGTCCCGCTGATGCCAGGCTCAACATTAACATCGCCAGCGCCGCCGACCTGGATAAATTGCCTGGTCTAGGACAAATCCTTTCTCAGCGAATTGTGGATTACCGGGTTAAAAATGGCCCTTTTAGAAACCTGGATGACCTGCGAAAAGTGACTGGCGTGAACAATAGTATCATTGAGAAAATAAAGGATTTGATTATTTTTTAGCCGCTACGATGTTATATTCGCTACGATGTTATATTATTGTAGGAGTAATGTTTCCTGACCCCGTTCAACGTTTAACGCTGAATTTAAAAAGTGCAACCAGCCTGCTGCTCAAGCGTTGTTAATATGTAACCGGTGAATAAAACTTTATTTGCCGGGTGGTTACTGCACAGCATGATGAGTGGATTAGCGGGTATGGAGGCATTTTTGACCTGGCAGACAGCGCCTGGCGAAACAGTTGCAATGATTGCACCGGCTACGAGTTGGATTGGACCGGTGACAAAACAAGCGATTAACACTGGGCGCAACCGAACTATAGAAGGAAAATACACCGACTTGTGGGACGAAGCCACCAGCATCGAGCGTGCGCGTCAAGGCGATCAAACCGCATTCGCTGAGATATATCAGCATTTTGAGCGCCCGATATATAGTTTAATTTACCGTCTGATGGGTAATTCCGAGGATGCTTTTGATATAACACAGGATGTGTTTGTCAAGGCTTATAAGGCATTAGCTAAAACTTCCCCTGACTTAAACCTTTCCGCCTGGTTGCACCGCATCGCTTCTAATACTTGCCTGGATGTTTTGCGCCGCCGCAAAATTGTGCGCTGGCTGCCCTGGGATCCCACCCAACATGCCAATATTACCCCGGCCTCCGAGAGCGATGAACCTGAACGCCGGTTGCTGGGCGAGGAAACCCGGCTCCAGGTCCAGGCCGTTCTCGATGTGATGAACGAGCGCTACCGGCTGTGCCTGATTTTGCGAGAATACCAGGAACTTTCCTGTGAAGAAATCGCCGACATAATGGGTACTTCGCGCCAGGCCGTAAAGTCAATGCTTTTCCGGGCGCGGGACCAGTTTAGAGGAATTTACGAAAGACAGCAGGTTGCCCACCTCGATTTTGGTAACATAACTTCGATTAACCGGTCAGACCCGAAAGCTAAAGAAAAGAAAGGAGGACGGCGTTAATGGAAACTCCTCATTGCCTGCGCTGTCGTCACCTGCTTTCGGCGGCGATGGACGGCGAAGCCACCTTTAACGAAGCGGAATTTGTCCGCCAGCACCTCATGGGTTGCCCGGATTGCCGGGAAGCTCAACAGGCTTATAACAGTTTGCGGGTTCAATTGCGCCTGCT
>JAYSYV010000385.1:0-1931 GCA_043727245.1 Chloroflexota bacterium
CCACCACTCCCAACTGCCTTCCTCGGCCGCCAGTCCTGCCCTTCCAGCACCGCTACCAAGGCCGCGCTCATCACAAGGTCGTCGTGCAAGGCCGGGTCCGGTACACTCCATTTCAAAAGCTGGCCCGGCCCTGGCCTGACTTCGTACTCCACTGCCGCCAGTTGCCGCCACCACCAGGCTGTATCGGCGGCTCCATCCTCGGCGTAATCCTTGAACCGGCCACTGTCTATAATCCCGCAGAAATTCCAGCCTAACTCGCTCTTGCTGAAACTGCTAAAGACAAATGGAATAACCTTGCGCGGTAAAGCTTTATCCAGGAAAGAAGCCACCGCCGCCCCTATCCCGGTCGCGTCCACCACCACCCACCGCGCCCGCCAGGTTTCCCGCGCCAAACCCACCAACCGGCTGTAGAGCGCCGGGTGTTTGACCCCGGTCCAGACGTAACGCTGCACCACCTTATAACTCGGCTGCACCAGCGGCCCGCCCGCCACCGGAGGCTCAATTTCAATTACCGTTACCGCTGTGCTATCTTTACGAGGAGTCGCTGCCCGCAATTCGGCTCCTTCCAGGGCTTCCGCTTCCCCGGCCACATCTACCAGCAAAGCATATATTCTCCCCGGTTCCCCGGCCAGTTGGCGCAGGTGCGTCCCCACCATCAAAGCCCGGCGCTCCGGCCCAATCAGGCCACCGCTGCCGTCCAACTCCTTCAAAAAATACTCCGTCTGGATAAAAGGATGGCTTTCACCGAACTGATCTATCCGGGTCTTCACCCGCTTACCGTAATTCGGCACGTACTGAGCTACTTCCTGCCAGTCCACCAGAAACAACCGCTTCAGGCCGTCCTGGCTCTCCAAATCTTTTAAATGGCGCATCTGCCGGGCCAATAAGGTCGAACTGGTCCAGACCGTACCCAGGAAAAGCGTCGTAGCGTTGGTGCTGGCCGCCATCGGGTCGAATACTGCGTCCCAGCGTTCGGCCAGAATATCCTGCGTCTCGTTTGCCACTAAAAGCAATGAAGCCGTTTCACCACGGGCGTTACTGGTTGGAGCCGCGCTCAAGAACCGCGCTTCGGCTTTTCCCAATCCGACAATATAACCCTCGCTGGTATGCGAAGCTCCCCGGTTCAAAGGATTATCCAACCGTTCCAGGAGCCTGCTCTTACTGATTGTCACCTGGCGGGCTGTTGGAGCGGCCATCACAATCTTGCCGCCTCGAAGCTGGTAAAGATTGAGTAAATAAGCCAGTAGTTGCGCCGTCATTTCGTCCTTGCCCGCCTGGCGGCTGAACACAATCGCGAACTGGTTTGGTCCCCGGTAGTCTTTTTCCAGGCTATTGCGCCGGACCGCCTCGGCAATCACCCTGGCCGGTAGCACCTGGTAAGGCCGCAAAACCGTTTTAGGCCACAACAGAGCCGAAAAATCGCCCACATCCCCAAGCGCCCGCCGCAAACCTGCCTTCACACTGCCCATATAAGCCCCTATTTCGTAAAATGTTTCTACGCTATCAACCCCCGCTATTCGATAAACCCTCCACCAGCGCCCCGGAGAGCTTCACCGGTGGCTGTATCCCACCGGAAGAAGTTCCCGCCTCAAGAGCCAGCCCCAGGTCCAAATGCTCCTGCTTAATCCGCGCGTTCTCCAGTTCCGGCTGCTCGTCACCCAGCGTCCGCCTCGCCGTCTCCAGGCTGTGAACATTACTCGCCACCAACCCCACTTCCTGCGTCACCAGGCCCGCCCGGTCCTTTGGCAAAACATCGGCCCAGGTGAACCTCGAACGCAGCACCGGCAGCCCTGCCAGCGCCAGCATCATCCGGTTACGCAAGTCCAACGCTTCATCCCAGATACGCCGCTTGCGGGCCACCCTTTGCACCACCGGGTACAACAACTGCTCAAGCGCCACCCCGCTAGAACTGCTCCCCGCCGCCTGGTCAC
>JAYSYV010000386.1:0-1927 GCA_043727245.1 Chloroflexota bacterium
TTACTGCCCGCGATGTTTATAAATTAGTGTGCTTGCTGCTGAGGCGGAGCATCTTTTTCCTAAAGCATACGGCCCGGTCTTAGGTGCTTTACTGGACGAACTGGCCGAGAAAATGTTACTCTCAGAGTTGGAAGAATTTTTGAGGGACTTTCTTTTCAAGGCCAGTCAACCCAACCTACTGACAGCCTCTTCTCAGGTTTTGGCAGAGTTATTGGTATTAAGTACCGGGAAATTGAAACAGGTATCAGCACCCTTACCCGGTAAATGAGTATTAAGATTAGATAGACCTTTTCGCGCTAAACACCCCACCAGGGCAGGTTAGCAAATGGATAGTAAGAGTGGTCGCCTTCCTTCAGGGCTTGTAAGAAAGTGGTAAAATTATAGCAAGGCTGGTAACCCAGCTCCTGCCTGGCCTTGTCAACCGGCCAGATTAGTTCTCCCCAGATCAGTTCGGCTAAGTTTAAGCCTTTCTCCTTGAATAACTCACTACAACCAGGCCAGTATTTCTCCATGACGGTTGCTGGTGCGCTCTGAAGAGATTCGGCATCTTCAGGTCCAAAAGGCACCTCGGCAAAGATGTCAAAGAAGTCAAAACCATTCTCTGGAAGGTAACTCAGGGCTAACCCAACCGCCTGGGCCACATCTCGATCATCCACGCCCCCGAATAGCAACCGGAAACCGTACCGCTCAAAAGTTTCGGGTACAAACATACCCAACCGCAGGGCAACAGTGGTTATACCCCATTTCCGGCTGTAATACTGGCCCATCTCCTCGCATAAGAGCTTGGACATTCCATATATGTCACGGGGAAGAGTCGGGGAAGCTTCGGTTACTATGCCCCACTCATTGGCCGGTGCTTCCATACTCTCACCATAGACACCCATTGTGCTACATAAGACCAACCGCTTGATCCCTTCTTTACGGGCTGCCTCAAACACATTGAAAGTGCCAGTAACGTTGATCTGCCAGAAATCCTCCGGCTCCCACTTTCCGGTATGGATACCATGTAAAGCCGCCGCATGAACAATGGCCTCTACCCCCTTAACCGCTTGTTCCACATCCTGCATGTTACGGACATCCCCCTGTAAAAACTCGAATTCGGTTTCCATGGGACGAAAGTCAAAAAGCCGGAGGGTATAGCCGGCCTCTTTCAAGAGGGGCGCCAAAGACCGGCCCAGATTACCGCCTGCACCAGTTATAAGCACTTTCATGAAATAATTCCTTTCTTTCTATGAGGGTAAACTTTTATACCTGGGAGTAATGCGACCTAATACGCTATTGTCTCAAATTCTAGAATCGTTCAAAATTACTATAACAGTGTGGCTCCCAATATTCCACCTATTGCTACCTCAAGCGATTACAAAAGTCTTCGCTTGCACATTAAGCTGTAATCAAGCAATCCTGGGTTGTCATTTTGTTAATACCAATGGCATCCTAAGTTTGTGCTACTGAAATTAAGCTAATCAGAAACTGCTAAACCTTCTACACCTACTGCACGAGTAATTTCGGCTCCGGCTCCCACACTCACCGTCCGGGTAATTGAGTAGGTTTGTAATAAGTTCATAAGCCGGTAAGGCTCAAAAGGACATAATTATGATTGAAGTTTAGCCACGACTATAATAATAATTTCACAAAAGCTGTGGAGTGATTGAGCTTGAAAACCAATAATTTCTAGCCTGGTGACACAAACCCCTTAATAAGTACCGCTGCTGCTCCCTTAACTCTAACTTACTTCGTTAAGTTAGAGTTAACTTTTTGTTATGTAATCCTTATAAATCTAATTAGTTAGTAAGATTAGATATACATGATGTTGACAAAATGTATATGTTAGTATACCCTAATAAAAAACATTGCATTGATATTTAAGAAAATATACCGTAATCGGCAACTGTTTATCAATGGCATCCATAGCTGAAGTGAAGTTTTG
>JAYSYV010000387.1:0-1926 GCA_043727245.1 Chloroflexota bacterium
GCAAACAACTTCTTTTTCTTTTAAGCCTGATTTAACTTCTCGCGTTCGCGCTCTTTTAAGATACGGCGAAGAATCTTGCCAGAGGCATTCTTGGGGATAGCGTCAATAAACTCGACTTCTTTGAGATTCTTGTACCCGGCCAGCTTGCCGTTGGCCCATTGGACCAGTTCTTCGGGCGAAACCTGCTGGCCCGCTTTGAGAACCACATAAGCTTTGGGTACTTCGCCCGCTTCCTCGTCCGGTTTAGGAATTACCGCCGCATCGGCCACCGCCGGATGCTCGAAAAGCAGAGCTTCAATTTCAGCCGGGGCAATGCCAAAGCCTTTGAACTTTATCATCTCTTTTTTGCGGTCCGAGATAATAACATAACCTTCCTGGTCAATTGCGCCAATGTCGCCGGTATAAAGCCAGCCGTTACGCAAGGTCGTGGCGTTTGCTTCGGGCGCTTTCCAATAGCCCTGCATCACCTGGGGACCGCGCACAATCAGTTCGCCGACCTCGCCGACCGCCAGTTCCTGTTCGCCGGTTTCAATATCCACAATCTTTTGATCGGTATCGTGGACGGGCAAGCCGACCGTTTCCGGCTTAATCAGGCGCTGGTCGTAGACCGGGTTAATATGGGTCAGGGGCGAGGCTTCGGTCAGGCCGTAACCTTGCAGCACCATAACCCCGGTGGCCTGTTGGAATCGGCGGCCCACTTCGGGAGCCAGGGGAGCAGCCCCGCACATTACGTGCCGGATAGAACTCAAATCATAATCTTTGAGCATTGGCCAGTTGGTCAGCATTACCAGTACCGGCGGCACGGCGTAAAAGAGCGAAATTTTATGCTGCTGAATTAACCGCATACATTCGACCGGCTCGAACCGTTCCATCAACACCGAAAGACCGCCCGAAAGAATGCCGGACCCCATCAACATAGTGCCGTAAATATGGTAGAAGGGTAAAAATAGCATAAAGCGATCTTCAAAGGTCATGCGCGAACAAGCCGTCATCTGGTAGGCGTTGCAGACCAGATTTTGATGACTGAGCATCACACCTTTAGGCAGGCCGGTAGTGCCGCTGCTGTAAGGCAAGGCCAGCAGGTCGTTCCAGCCGATTTCGGGCCGGGCCGGGGCAGTGGGCGGCTGGCTCTGGACCAGCGCGGCGAAAGAGGGGCTATCGCCGGGGTTGACCGGTTGGCCGGGACCCGCTGTAATAATATATTTCAGGTTTGGCGCATCCGGCAAGGCAGCCTGGATTAGCGGCAAAAGTTCGTTCTGGACGACTACCGCGACCGCCTCACTGTTACTCAATTGGTAAGCCACTTCGCGCTCTTTATAAGAAGGATTCATCGGGCTGATGGTCGCCCCAATCCGAGCGATAGCAAACCAGCTAATGACAAATTCCGGCCTGTTAGTCATCAAAATACATACCCGGTCGCCTTGCTTGATGCCAAGTTGCAACAAAGCATTGGCAAAAGAGTTGGTCAGCGCTTCTAACTCGCGGTAGGTCAGACTAATATCCTTAAAGGACAGAGCAGTATTTTCCGGGAACTTCTGGGCGGTACGAGTCAGCAATTCATCGTAGGGATGAACCGGGTAATTGATTGAAGGCCGTACAAACTCAAGCTGTGAGTTTAACCGGCCAGCAGCGGTGGTAGCCTCTTGCATAAATCAACTCCTCTAAAGTTTATGTAAATCAGGTTGTGTTTTGCGGATACCTGGCGCAATTATATTCTAAGCGGCGATTTTTCGCACAAAAGCTAACTTTCTGAAACCTGGAGAAGAAAACAGCCATCAGATAACATTCACGATAAAAAGGAAGACAAGATGATGAGGGAAAAGATATTCACCATTACCTTCTGGGTGCTGGGGGTTTGTTCTAAAAGGCTCTTTAGAAATTCACAATAACTCGCAGCATTAAATCGCTCGGTGTGACCGGAGTAAA
>JAYSYV010000388.1:0-6056 GCA_043727245.1 Chloroflexota bacterium
TATCAACCGGCTGGTAGGAACAGTTGTAAATGGTGATATTGGAGCGGCGGGCGGCAGGACCGGCCATTGCCAGCAAGCGCATTGAAGGCGTAACCTTCATTTCCAGAATACCCTGGCGAACCCGTTCGTAAGTTTCGCGGTCCAGGCGGTCCCCGGCCAGTTCATGCAAGAAATCCACGGTGCGGTCAACCGTTTCGACCCAGGTTTCGCGGCGACCGAGGCCGTAATTAAACCGGGAATATTTGTCAAAGAACTGGAACTGCTGAAGTTGGGTCGGGAAATATTGGGCAGCTTCTTCAAAAGCCATCTTAATCATTTCAGGCACGGGGCGTTGTTCGCGCTTGCGGGCATGTTCGGCCCGGTAGAGTATATAGCGCTTAGCGGCCTCAAACTCACCCGCTGCCTGGAGGACCATTTCGACAATATCTTGCACATTCTCAACGGTAGGCGGGTTTACACCTTTAGCCATAATGATGTTGACCACGCGCCGGGCCAGTTCACCAACCGGCGCAACCGGAGTACGGCCAAAACTGGCAAAGCAGCGTTCCAGGGCTTTTTCAATCAGTTCAATATCAAATTCCACCACTCGCCCGCCCCGTTTGACAATCCGGGTAGGCATACTGAGGCGAGCGTGGTCATCGTGGCTGCCTTCCGTGAGAGTTTGCTCTGAAATCATCGTAAATCTCCTCGTTTTAAGGTATGGATTTCCTGGATCAATACAGCCGATCCATATCTTGTAAACGTCTTAATGCTTTGCAGCAATGGTATAAATGAAGTTTCTAAAGGCTATCGGAGTCAAAAAGGTAAAAGTAAAGTTGATTTTACTTTTAACCTTCCTGTATATAGCCTGAGCAGGCTTTATTATATTTAAAAGGGAACTAGCCTGTTTTGGTACTATCTTTTTGACGCTTGGCCCGTTCTTGTTCCTCAACCTCTACCAGCCGGTCCATCTCGCTCCGCATCACGTTCAGGTCGGCGAACTCCCGGTAAACACTGGCAAAGCGGATGTAGGCGACCGGGTCAGTCTTCCGCAGGTTGTCCATAATTATCTCACCAATGCGGATACTGCTGACTTCTAGCTCGCCCTTACTGAAGATTTCGGCCTCTATGGTGTCAATCAGCCGCTCAATGTCTTCCGCCTTAACCGGACGCTTCGTAAAGGCGGTTACTACCCCCTTACGCAATTTCTCCCGGCTATACTCTTCGCGATTCTTATCTTTCTTGATTACCAGGATACTGATAGGTTCTACACGCTCGTAAGTCGTGAAGCGATGCCCGCAGCGTAAGCACTCTCGCCTTCGACGGATGCTTTCTCCGTCGCGCAAATCGCGGGAGTCAATCACCTTCGAGTCATTAAAATGACAAAAGATGCATTTCATTTGGTAATCTTTCTTTGTTTCAGAACCCGGTAATGAGTTCGTCGAATTACTCTCTTTTAACGCGCCTACAAGACAGAAGTAAATGTTCTTACCCATCATCTTGTAGTAATGCGCTGATTTTAGCACAAGTTGTAGTACCTGTCAATAACCTATTTATCCACTATATACTATGTATTGTGCATAACCATCAATTCTTCACTGTTTTAGCACAACCTGTAGTATTTAGCCGCCAGTGTCTATGCGGGTTGAGTTCAAGAGCCACTTTAGTTAGAATTATTTGGCGGGAATTAAGGCTTTACCAGAGAGCTAAAGCGCCATGATTATTCGCTAAAATGAAAAACCGGAGCTTATTGCTCCGGTTCTCCACAATTTAAAGCGTTCTAACGGTTAGCCGGGGCCGGGGTAGTCGCAGAGAGAAATGGGTTGACCGGTAGATTCAAAGCTGGTGGCGTGGGCTGAGCACCGGTAGCTTTATTGCCTTTAGTATCACTACCCGCAGTCGGCACTTCGTTATAATCTTTCCCCACCAGCACCACGATGTCAGCCAGTTGGCCCTGGGGCTTTTTCATCGTTTTTACCGTCACTCCCGGCAATAGCTCACTGATGGCTTTAAGCGTGTTGACACTTTTCCCATTACTATAGTCAATAATGGAACTGGTTATGGTCGTGGAAGCCCAGATGGCATCAAGCGTATCCAGACCGCTATCATCAAACTGCTTATTAATTTTCGTCATGGGAGCCTGTAGACCCGTCCCATTTTGGACCTGCACCTTCAGCCCTTCCACGCGGAGTAGCGGAAAATCGCGGCCCTGCTTTAGCCAGGCTTGAATGTTGGTGTAGTTGGATTGCCCGGCGTAAGGGTAGAGTATATAACCTCCCTCGTAGGAGGTTGACTCGGTCAGAAAATTGTTGGTGCTGAGAATTTGCGGCACTAGCAAAAGACTGCTGATACTGGCCCCACCTTCGCCCTGGTAATAGCTCAATAAGCCCCTGGCTTCACCCACGCTCAGGCTAGTTCGCATATTGCCCTGCAAAGCGTCCATCAGCCCAAAAACCTTAAACATTATGTCCGGTTTGGCGGCTTTTTCCTTAACAGCCTTAATCACGTTCATCTGCCGTTTGGAGCGGCCAAAGTCATTGCCATCCTGGATTGAGTGGCGGCTACGGGAGTACTGAATGGCTTTTTCACCTTGCAAATGTTGCACACCGGAGTCAAAGTGAATATGCATTACACTCGCATCAATATTAGGGTCATCGTTGGTCGGATATTCATAATCATCAAAAGTGGTTTCAATATTTACATCAATCCCACCAATCGCGTCTATAAATTTCCGAAAACCGTCAAAACTAAAAGTTACCCAATAATCAACCTTGGTCCCGGTAACTTGCTCCACTACGTCTTTTAAAAGATTGACAGCGGCATCACTCTGGCTGGTGAGATTACCGGCCTGAAAACGGTAGCGGGAAGAAAGACCGTTACTGTTGGATTGCTGCATTACGTAAGAAAAAGCCGAGTTTATTTTCCCCCAGAAGCCATTTTTTGGCCCGACAGTTGGAATAAACACGTACATGTCACGGGGAATATTAACCATAGTTACGGCATTCTTAGCCGGGTCGTAGGTCAGTTCCAGGATAGTATCGGTAAGGTAAGCGCCATCATGCTGGCCCCCAGCGTAGCCAGTTACCATGATACTTACCTGCTCACCGCGTTTAATTTTCTGGACAATTTCGGGATAAACAATTTCAGGGGTAGCCGCAGGAGGTAGCGGGGTTACGGTTGACGGAGCCACAGCCACGATAGCGGGTGCGCCAGCCGGAGTAGCGGTCAAAGCAGGTGGGGCCGCCGCCGCCGTCAGGCGCTCACTGGAGATGGTAGCAGTAGCAGTCGGTAAAGCAACCTTTTTAGTGGGCGGAGCCTGGGTCAGTAATGATTCTTCATTCCGACCATTGAAAGAGTTATCCAGAAAATTTGAAACGCGAATATAAGTAAAAATACCAAAACCAAGTAAAATAATGAATACACTTAAAGCCGCCCAGCGCCACCAGTGAACCTTTTTAGCCTTAGAGCCGGAAACGCTAGCGTCTTTTCCAGGACCAGATACAAATGCTGGTGGTACACTGCTCTGGTTAGCTTTGGTTGTTATTTGCTCTATGTACCGGGCTTTCCAATTTTTATCAGGTTCAGGGCTGGAATTATTTTGATTACTTGGTTCACTCACGCTACTTATGCCTTCCATCAAAAATAAGGTACAAATACTTGCTTATATTAGGAGGAGTCCCAGCAAATAGAAAAGCCAGGTGTAATTTAATGTACTTTATTACAACGCGTAACACCCGGTAGGAGTTACGCCCTGACCGGTAGCGACTTTGCTAGCCATGTTTTCTGCAATTAAATGCAAACCTTGCTTTTAATATAGCATATATTACGCCAATAAACCATAATTTTTTTATGATAAGTACTTAAATAAAGCACCTTTTTATACAAAGCTCTCCAAACTTTAATCTAATCAAGTAGAAAGGAATTTATATAATGCCTCAACCAAAGTCCCCTTTGAGCCGGTCTTTCCAGCGTATTCTGAGCATTGTAGCCCTGCTAATTATTATCCTGGTGTTAATGCTGCTGATAAGGGTTTATGCAGGTTAGCCTTGCCGCTTATTTTGCCGGCCTATATCGCTTTATACTGTACCTGCCTGAAGAAAAGCAAGCCGGAATTATAGAAAAATACGATTAAAAAGGGCCAACCTGTAAGATTAGCCCTTTTATTTTTACATCCGATGAATGTTTGACTTGAGGACGGTTTTACCAGCTATCGCCGCTACCGCCACCTCCGCCGGAGTCACCACCTCCGCCGCCTCCGCCGCCCCAATCGCCGCCGCCTCCAGCATCAAAGCTGCCGCTGCTGCCAGAATCAGAACCGCCGCTGCCGCTACTACCCCAGTCGGACCCGCTACCGCTACTATTACCCCAATCAGCCCCACTGGTGCCAGAGCTAGAGTCATTGCCACCAATGAAACCACCCTGATTGTTACCCTGATTATAGCCAGCGTCATTATGACCAGACTGCCTGCCGAGTTCGTAACCGGCCAGGCCACCCAGGCCAGCCCCAATAATGCCGCCTCCGAGCGGTCCCATGCCGCCGCCTTGCTGACCGTAACCCGGTCCGTAGCCAGGTTGACCATAACCCTGTTGACCATAACCGGGACCGTAACCCGGTCCATAGCCCTGTCCATAATTATTGTTGGCTCCAAAGCCAGGACCGGCACCGGGTCCATAGCCACCCGGATTGTTATTGTTATTCATGGCTCGCCGCCGTCCAGCCCCAAAGACGCTGAAGGCTACCAGGGCAATGATGCCAATAATCAAACAGCCAAAAATCGGAAACCCGCCGCCACTACTCCGAGAAGCAGTGCTGGTCGAGCTTGAGGAGCTGCTACCGCTGCTGGCAAGACTGCGAGTGCGGTCAAGCATGCTATCCAAACCGGCCTTGTAATTGCCACTGGCAAAAGAGCTGGTGGCCGAGGTTGCAATAGAGTCTCTCTCCGAGTCGGATATGCCGGTATTGCCTCTGGTTACTACCTGAGTAGTTCCAAGTTTAGGGCTTATCCCATAAATAACACCGGTTGTAGGCGCATTACTATTAACGCTGTTTATAAACTGGGTCTTATCCGTAAAAGCGTTTGACGTATAAAACCTGACTGTAAAGGGTAAAGAACCCGCTTTACTTTGCAAGCTACTGCGGTCACTACTGCTCAGAATATTGGCATCATCCTTAAACTCGACCGCTCCCGCGAAACTGGTCTGGACACCCAGGCTCAACAACAAGCTTAACAACAGGGCTAATGACCCAACCATCAGCCCTAGCTTCCGATAGAGAAGCTTTCTCGAAATTATGGAACTCATTTTTCAGTTTTCCTTTCGTACGTTCTAGGAACCCGGCAAGGAACGCACTTGCTGCTCCACCCTGGCTAAACCCTGGCCGGCTTGCTGGAACTGAGCGCCGGTCAAATCCAGCTTACGCTGAAAATCTGGTCCCTTCAGTAGGAGAGTAATCGGTGAAACCTTCTGCAATTCTCGCAATCCGGCGTTGGCTTCGCTAAAGTTCTGGGTGGCCGCCCCAAAATCGGCATTCATTTTTGCGCGGTCGGCATCGGGTAAAAAGTTAACATCATCGCTAACCTTTAGCACCTGGGTGCTGACCTGATCAGCCAGTTGTTCCACACCCTTGACCTTCTGGGTCCAGTTCTTCTTGGTAGAGATCAAGAGATATGCCGCGCCTCCGGCGATAACCAGAATCACGACCACTACAATGGCTAACGTTGTTAAAAGACCCCCGGTCCCATTGGAAGAAATTTTATCAGCAGTTTGGTCGGCAGCATTAGTTACCCCTGCGGTGAAATTTTTGGAAACAGCCACATTGGCGGCATTCTTGATAATTGTTTGCTTCTCGGCATCAGTTAGCTTATCGCTGATTATGGAGATACCGTTAGCCTGGGCATTTGCCATTATCAAAACGGCCGGTTTGGGATTGGTTAAAATGTTGTTGTAAAGATAGTTGCCGTAACTCTCGGCCCCGGCCAAACCCGTCCCATACTGGGTAGGAATAATAGCATTGCTTATAATCGCAATCCGAGTATCCTTGCTGCCAGTGAGCTTATTAACCGTGTTTTTAAGATCGT
>JAYSYV010000389.1:0-1923 GCA_043727245.1 Chloroflexota bacterium
AGCTAAGGTAAGCCGTAGTAACTGTAAACCCCCTTTTATACATAGCTAAAGTAAGTTTGAAAAGCTGTAAAGTTACGTATTCTCCTTATTTTGCCCTGATAGATTAGCTTTAAGCCGCTAACTTTAATACTTAAAGAGGCTATATTTCAGGAAAAGGCGCTCATCCCGGTGATAGCCTGACCGATAATCAGGGTATGAATATCATCCGTACCCTCGTAAGTGTAGACCGATTCCAGGTTGTTCATGTGGCGGACGACCGGGTATTCCAGGGTTATGCCGCTGGCCCCCAGGACCGACCGGGCCTCACGGGCCGTTTTGAGGGCTTCGCGCACATTGTTACGCTTGGCAACCGAAATCTGGACCGGGTGGACTTTTCCGGCATCTTTCAGGCGGCCCAGTTGCAGGGCTAATAACTCACCTTTAACCAGTTCGGTCGCCATAATCGCCAGCTTTTGCTGAACGAGTTGGAAACCACCAATTGGTTTACCAAACTGGACGCGGGTTTTGGCATAGTCCAGGGCGGCCTCGTAGCAGGCCCGGTGCGCCCCGGTCGCGCCCCAGGCAATCCCGAAACGAGCTTCGTTCAGGCAGGAAAGGGGGCCGCGCATACCTTTAACATTGGGTAACACGTTTTCGGCTGGAATCCGGCAATTATCGAAATACAGTTCCGATGTTACCGAAGCTCGCAGCGATAGTTTGTGTTTAATGTCGCTGGTGTTGAAGCCGGGTGTACCTTTTTCGACCAGGAAGCCCCGGATACCTTCTTCAGTTTTGGCCCAGACTACCGCCAGGTCAGCCACACTGCCGTTGGTAATCCACATCTTGGAGCCGTTTAACACATAAGAGTCCCCTTCCAGCCGGGCATTGGTCAACATGCCGCTGGGGTCGCTGCCGTGGTCGGGTTCAGTCAGGCCAAAACAGCCGATAACTTCGCCTTTTGCCATAAGGGGCAGCCATTTTAGTTTCTGTTCCTCCGAGCCAAAGGCCCAGATAGGAAACATTGCCAGCGAACCCTGGACTGATACGAAAGAGCGCAGACCGCTATCCCCGGCTTCCAGTTCCTGGCAGGCCAGCCCATAGCTGACCGCGCTCAGACCGGCGCAACCGTAGCCTTCCAGGTGCATTCCAAGCAGACCCAGGTCGGCTATTTCAGGAATCAGTTCACGCGGGAAAGTCCCGGCCTCGAAATGTTCCCCGATTACCGGGTTGACTCGTTCGCGGACAAACCGGCGGACGGTTTCGCGTACCATGCGTTCTTCTTCGCTGAGAAGGGAATCGAGGTTGAGCAGGTCGGTTGGGGAGGGCATTTGCGGCTTATGGGCGGCTTTGTGTTCGGCCATATACTGACTCACTTTCTTTAAAAACAGCAACTTTGCAGTCAGGCAGGCGGCAGAGCCTACCGGCTAAATTTCAACTCAATCACCCCCATGATGCAGACGGGTAATTTAGGCCAGGCGGCGGACGGCGGAGTTTATTCGGGCCGGTCCTTAATCACAACCTGTCCCGCAATTATAACAGTTTAAAATCCTCGGTAGGTCGCCGGGCCGGATTGGTCAGTAAATCTGCGTTATGGTTATAATGAAGTAAGCCATAACCCTGTACGAAAGAACTGAACCACGAAGTTCAATAATGTGTTATATTTTCATTTCCGGTTGGACAAAGCTCGGCCAGGATTGAAGAAGAAATCAGCATAGAAGCTGGTGGCGATGTCACCAGCTTTACTATTATTAAAAATGGTCAGAGGCTTAATTAAGAACCTGACCCAGCAAACCAAATCGAATATAAAGTATTTATTACAAAGCGGTTATTCAAAAGGAGTTTGAAAATAATGCCTTATTCAAAACAGGGCCGCCGGATGGCCTTTTTAATGGTGGCCCTGGCGCTGACAGGCTTACTGGCGGCCTGTGGCGATAGTTCCGCCAC
>JAYSYV010000390.1:0-1922 GCA_043727245.1 Chloroflexota bacterium
TAGAATCAGGGTCGGTACGTCCTTATCCTGGGGGAACGGCTGGTTTATTCGGTCATAAGCTCGAATTAACAGGGTTAGAGCTTCGGAATCTTTATTGCGTAAATGATTCTTGAGGGCGGCTACGCAATTAGCAAGGGGTGGTTAAAGCTCAGTAATTCGGTTTAAAATAGATATGAATAAAAAAAGCCGGAAGCACGTAGAAAATTAGAATTCTAAGTGCTTCCGGCTTTTTACTGCCTATAAACCTCTCGGAGAATTTAATCGCTACACTAGCTGGAAGCCGAAAGGTCTACGCTGTGAGTGCGGGACTGCTCAAAACTCACCGGCTGTATAACCTTGAAACGCAGAGCAGAGGGGCCAGCTCCTTTGCCGGTCTTAGCATCTTGTGCTGAAGTATCCAGTTCGGTCAGGATTATTTTACCCGGTCCCAGGCTAAATACCTTACTCGCGGTCGCCGATGGTTCAGCGTGACCGGCTGAATCCGGGCTAATTCCCAATAACGCCTGGTAGCGCCCAGCACTTTCGGCCAGATTATCCACCAGGACGGATACCGCCTCTATGCCGGTTACACCGTTGGCGTGAAGCCAGGCCGGACCGGATGGCACTCGCAGACTGCGCGGAGTAATGTCGCCACACAGGAAAGGCAAATCGGGCGTACCCGGTTGGCCGCTCTGCCACTTTATCTCCTGGCCGTCCGGGCGCAGACGACCGCCGGGGAACGGTCCCTGGTAAGCCAGACCGCGCTCACGGGCCGCCGAAATATCATTTTCGATTTCGGTTGGCAGCAACGCAAAATCTATCAAACCTTCGCCACCCCTGGCTTCATTGGTCGCTTTCGGCCACCAGCGATGCCCCGGTGCTTGTTTCTTAAAAGCGAGGAGTTCGATATAACTGCCATCGGCAAAGGCTATAAGGGCATTGTGGCTGGCCCCATCCACGTGTTCGCCGCCTGGTAAGACCGTAAAACCCAATTCGGTATAGTCCGCCGTAGCCTCGGCCAGGTCTTTGACCAGAATAACTACGTGGTCAATTCCTTTAATCATTTTGATTCCTTTCCCACATGTGTCCAAAAGTTTAATCAGCCCAGGACGGTCAACTCTTTAACCGGTGTGCCATCGCTCCACTGGCCCAGGCTGCGCTGCGGCTGAGTATTTCCCAGTGCCACCTCACACAATTTAGCTTCAATCGAACAGCTTTCCAGCCCGTCAAACAACTTCCAGATCCCAAAGAAATTAAAAGCGTTACGGCGAGTAGCCATACCGTGGTCGGCTACCAGGGCCGGTGTGCCATGATTATCAGTCTGGAACAGCAAATAATTCTTGTTGGCAGCCGGAATTTGGGCCGTGTTTTGCCAGATAAGGCTGGCCGCGCTCTTACCTACTATAACATCCTGGTCGCCCACCAGCACCAGCAACCTGGTAGCGGCTGGAATAGTCGCCATTTCAGCCGGTTGGTCTAAAGTAAAGTTGCGGACCGCAAAAAGGCTGCAATTAGCGCAACCGCCCGGAGTAACTGCAAAAAGCGCTTTTGGCACAGGCAAGCCGCTCTTTGCGGCCCGGACCGTCAGATTAGTGGCAATTACCCCTCCCGCGCTGTAACCAACCAGCAAGAAGTTGGACAGGTCGGCCCGGCCATGTGTACCGTCCTGTAAGCGTAGCAAAGCCGCTTTAAGGGCTGCCAGGGCGTTGTCGGTATATAGTGTGCCGTCGCCGCTGTTTCGGGCCTGGTAGACCGGGAAAATCAGCAGGTTGCCTCGCTGGACCAGATGGGTAATCCAGTTGATATAATTGTCCCGGTCGGGGTCTACCCCGGCATAACCGTGTAAAAAAGCAATTACCGGGAGCGCCTTGGTGGGCGCAGGTTGGACCGGCTCGAAAATATAGTAAGCCTCGTCGCCCTCCCCATAACGGTTACTTTTTATA
>JAYSYV010000391.1:0-1921 GCA_043727245.1 Chloroflexota bacterium
TGGAAGGCGAAATGGATGTTAGGGCCAGTTTTTTGAGAAATTCCTCAATCCGGTCGCGGTTGTTTTCGACGGCCCGGTGGCGTTCGGCGGTAATCAGGCCCAGTTCGTAGCCCAGGGCGGTCAGGCGCAGGTCGGCGTTATCGCTTCGCAGTAGGAGGCGGTATTCGGCCCGGCTGGTCATCAGGCGGTAAGGCTCTTTGATTTCTTTGGTGGTCAGGTCGTCAATCATTACCGCGATGTAAGCCTGTTCACGCTTGAGGATGAAAGATTGCTTGTCCTTCGTGCGTAAGGAAGCGTTAATCCCGGCCAGTAAGCCCTGGCCGGCGGCTTCTTCGTAACCGCTGGTTCCGTTGATTTGACCGGCCAGAAATAGGTTGGAAATGCGTTTGGTTTCCATGCTGGCCCGGATTTCGGTTGAAGGAACTGCGTCATATTCCACGGCGTAGCCAAAGCGCATAATTTCGGCTTTTTCGAGGCCGGGGACGGAATGAATCAGCCCGACCTGGACATCGGCGGGGAGGCTGGTATTGGCTCCCTGGACGTATACTTCGTTGGTCAGCCAGCCTTCGGGCTCTAGAAATAACTGGTGGGATTGTTTTTCGCTGAAGCGCACTACTTTGTCTTCAATGCTGGGACAGTAGCGCGGGCCAACTCCTTCGATTATCCCGGTAAACATGGGGGCGCGGTGCAGGTTGGCCCGGATGAGGTCGTGGCTCTGGGGGGTGGTGTGGACCAGATAGCAGGGCAACTGGGGCCGCCAGCCGTCTAACTGCTGCTGCGGAAAGACTTTAGGGTAGGCCGGTGGAATGAGCGGGACCGGCTTATCGTCTTCGGAATAGCTGAAGGCGAA
This sequence comes from Chloroflexota bacterium, assembly GCA_043727245.1. Lineage (GTDB taxonomy): Bacteria > Chloroflexota > Chloroflexia > Chloroheliales > Chloroheliaceae > 54-19. The sequence continues at coordinate 851 of JAYSYV010000391.1, forward strand.
GGCCAGCGGGACTGAACTGCCCGGCTGGACGGTCGTTTTAGAGAAGTCTATGGTGCGGGCATCAATGCGGGGCGGCGTGCCGGTTTTTAGGCGGTGGAGTGGGAAACCAAGCCCGGCCAGGTTGTTGGAGACCTGGATTGAGGGGGCTTCCCCGGCCCGTCCGGCGGAGGCAGTCCAGTCGCCCATGATAATCCGGCCTTTGAGGAAAGTGCCGGTAGTCAGGACGACGGTTTTCGCGCCGTAGGCCAGGCCATTTGCCACAATTACGCCCTGGGCCGTCATTTTCCCGGTCTGGTCGTCTTTGCGGACGACCAGTTCTTCGACCTGGGCCTGGCGCAAAACCAGGTTTGGTGTTTCTTCAAGGGTTTGTTTCATCGCCAGGGCATAGAGTTTTTTATCGGACTGCGCCCGTAAAGCCTGGACAGCCGGTCCCTTGCCGGTATTGAGCAACCTGATTTGAATGAGGGTCCGGTCGGTATTGCGGCCCATTTCGCCACCGAGGGCATCAATCTCCCGGACGACATGGCCTTTGGCTGGCCCGCCGATGGAAGGATTGCAGGGCATGAGGGCTACCATATCCAGGTTAATGGTCAAAAGGAGGGTCCGGCTGCCCATGCGGGCGGCGGCAAGGGCGGCTTCGCACCCGGCGTGTCCGGCTCCGACTACAATCACATCAAAATTATCTACGAAATTTACGTCCTGCATTATAAAACCTTTTTTTCTGAGCTTAATTCGCCTGACTTATTTTACCAGTTATAACCCCGCTTGGCTATTAAAATTAAAAAAAAGGCTATTCCAAGTAAGCCTAAAGACCATTGACACTTTCTTGAAGCAAGTGCTATAGTAAATTGGTTCTGAATCTCGGAATGAAGGATAGTGTGTACTAACAAGGCTGGAACGTCATTCCGGCGAATAGTTGTAATAATTGGGGGGTATAAAGTTTTATATTTCCCGGCAGCAGCACAGTTATTACCCAAACGATTTTCAACAGTCTGGTAAATTCCCGGATGCGTTATCCGCTTATTATCCAGGTACATCGGTCATTTGTGGATTACCTTTACCCGATCAAGT
>JAYSYV010000392.1:0-1919 GCA_043727245.1 Chloroflexota bacterium
GAATTTGAAGCTTTCTTGCTGGAAGTACTATCCGATTTTCAGGTGACAGTCCCCGAAATTGGTACAATCCGGGCCGAGCGGCCCCCGGTGGTAATTATCACCAGCAACCGGACCCGTGAGATTCACGATGCCCTCAAACGGCGCTGCCTGTACCACTGGATTGACTATCCTTCGCTGGAAAAAGAGTACCGTATTTTACTGGCTAAAGTGCCGGAAGCACCGGAACACCTGGCCCAGCAAGTGGTTGGTTTCATCCAGGAGTTACGTAAGATTGAGCTTTATAAGCTGCCTGGCGTAGCCGAAACGATTGACTGGGCCGAAGCCCTGGTAGCCCTGGACCAGCGCGACCTGGAAGAAAACGTGGTTGAAGAAACTCTGGGTGTCATCCTCAAATACCAGGAAGATGTCGAAAAACTTAAAGGTGATAAAGTCCGGTCACTGGTGGCGCGGGCCAAGCAACACGCTCAGAAAAAGTAGCTGGTAACCCGTAGAGGAAAAGCAAGGTAGTCTTTAAATGAAACACGGCAAGCCCAGGCCAGAGCCGAAAGAACCGGCGGCTATCCCGCCTAATTTATTGGCGGCGTTGTTAAAAATTGAAACTACCGGCGCGGTTCCCGTCTTTATTACCAGGGAACTGGAAGCTTTTTTGACTGAGCAAGGGCTTTACCGGGATGATATGAAGCCCGAAGAAGCCTGGACCAAATTATATGCGATGGCAAATGCGGCTGGTAAACCAAAACCACCTGCGGCTAGTTAGGGAAACACTTTGTTAAGCGATGAAGTACGCGCCCTGCGTTCCAATTATGAAAGCCGGGGACAGGGCCATCTTTTTCACAATTTAATGCTTTTTAGCCGGGTCTTGCGGGAAATGGGCCTGGATGCCAACCCGACCCGCACGATTGACCTGGCCCGCAGCATCGAATTTATAGGGCTGAAAAGCAAGGAAGACTTTCACGACGCTGCTAAAGCTATAATGCTGCGGCGGGCCGAGGAAGAGCCGGTCTTTGATTACGTCTTTCAGATGTTCTGGCGGCAGTGGAACCCGCCCAGCGCGGACCAGACCGGCCAGGACATGACGCTGCCCCCGGAAGCTCTTGGCAACAAAAAGGCCAACCAGTCGGGCAAACCGCCGCCAGATTCGCTGGAACAGGATAAAGAAAAACAGCCTCCAGCCCCGGCAGGCGACGAATCCGCTGATAAAGTTAAGCGGCTGGCCGAGGGGCAAGGCCCAGACACCGGCGAGGACGACGACAGCGATAGCGAGAAACAGCAGACTTATTCAGCTTCGGAAGTTTTTCGCAACAAAGATTTCCAGGATTTCACCAATGATGAACTGAACGAAGCCCGGCGGCTGATGCAAGATTTACGCTGGTCTTTGCCCAACCACCGGAGCCGCCGTCTGCAACCGTCCCGCCAGGGAAACCGGTTGGATGCCCGGCGAATAGTCCGCAAGAGCCTTAAATACGGTGGAGTGCCGCTGGAACTATCCTGGCGCAAGCGCAAGATGAAGCCGCGCCCGCTGGTCCTGATTTGCGATATTTCCGGCTCGATGGACCTGTATTCGCGATTGTTACTTCAGTTCATGCATTCGATGGAAAGCGGGTTGAAGAATGTCGAGACTTTTGTCTTTGGCACGCGGCTGACTCGCATCACCCACGAGCTTAAGAATAAGAATGTGGATGAATCGCTGACGAGCGTCTCGAAAATTGTCAAAGACTGGTCGGGTGGGACTAAAATCGGCGAATCTTTGGAAACCTTTAACCTGAAATGGGCCAGGCGGGTGATGGGTCACGGTGCGGTGGTAATTATCATCAGTGACGGCTGGGATAGGGGCAGCGTTGAGACCTTGCGCCGGGAGATGGCCCGCTTGCAACGCCTGTCATTCCGTCTAATCTGGCTCAACCCTCTGCTGGGTCTGC
>JAYSYV010000393.1:0-6032 GCA_043727245.1 Chloroflexota bacterium
CAACCTTCAGGACGAAGATTAGGACAGTTTTCAGGTCTTAACACAATAAATATTTGCGAAATATACAACATACTGCATCAAAATCATCCAATTACACTATATATAGAAAAGATTTTATCTAAACACCAACAACTTATCTAAATTTTTTGAACTTTACAGCGATTGGTACATTTTTATTTTACTTTTTAAGTCTAATAAAGTGCTGTAAAGTCTAAATCCTCAGTAGCAGAATATAGATTCCTGGGTTTTTTGCTTCTTTCCGGGGTTAAGTATATCACGATAACACCCATCCAAAATAAAGTATTAATAGTTTTGAATGTAATTGGAGACTTAAAATGGAGTCTTTACCACTTGGGGAACGTATCCGGGCGGCTCGGTTAGAGCGCAAGTTAACTCAAGATGAACTGGCGCGGGATACCTTTTCCAAAAGCTATGTATCGGCGGTGGAACTGGGTAAAATCCATCCATCTATAAAAGCTTTACGCATTCTGGCCCGTCGCTTGCAATTGCCCGCTTCCTATTTCCTGGAAACTCTCGAACCTGACGTTGAAACCCAACAGGCCCAGTTAGCCTTATCTCGGATTCGCCTGCTGGTTATGCAAGGCGGGCAAGAAGAAGCAGCTTTAGCTATTCTCGACAACCTCGACCGGGAACGCCTGAGCGAACAGGAAAGCGCCGAAGCGGTTTTCCTGGAAGGCCGCGTGCTGTCTGGCCTGGAACGTACCGGGGAAGCACTCAACAAGTTGCAACAGGCTCTGCGAGAGTGGGAAGAACTGGAAGAAGCGACCTGGGTTGAACGCGCTCGCGTTTTGATTGGGGAAATCTACTACCGGCAGCATAAATATATACTGGCCCAGAGTAACCACAAAGCCAGCCTGGAAGCCATTCGTGAGGGTAAAATCCGCGACCCTAACTTGAAATTAGCCATTTACGCCAGCCTGGCCCAGGTCTATACCGCTCTTGACATGCATGATGCGGCCCGTGGTCTTTTCCCGGAAGCCAACCAGGTAGCCGATAGTTTAACCACTCCCGAAAAATTGGTTAAAACCTTCTGGGAAATTGCGGACCAATACGAAGCGGAAAATAATCATCTGGCGGCCCGGCAATCTATTATCCAGGCTTCGGCTGCGCTAGAGAACGCCGAAACCACCCGGCTTGTCACTAACCTGCATCTGGTGTTTGGCACTACCTACCTCTCTGGGCATAACTGGGCCGAGGCCGAAAAATGTTTTCAGGCGGCTTTATCCAGCGCCTCGCCCAAGTTACCCGGCGCGATTCAGATTGCAGCCTGTAACAGCCTGGCTAAATTATTCCTGCGGCAAGACCGCCTGGATGAAGCCCTGGCAGCCGCTAACAGCGCCTATAACACCCTCCAGGTAGAAACCGGGACTGTTTCTTTGAGCAACAGCTATTCTACCGACAGCACTTACGGCAGTCCTGAGATGGCGGCTGGCGAAGTGCTGCTGACTCTGGCCCGTATTTACGAAAAGAAGAAGGAACTCAAACAGGCCGATAAGTATTTCGAGCAGGGCATCGAGCAGTTTCAGAAGGCCAGACAGCCAGAGACGCTCAGTTCAGCTTATTTCTCTTACGGCGAAGTCCTCCTGGAACGCGGCGATTCGGTGAACGGAGCGCATTATCTCAAAATCGCCTATGAGGAAAAAAGCCGCCAGACGTGAGAAGTATTGGTCAGTAGTCAGAAAAAGCAGAACAGGCCGAGGTGGCCTGTTCTGCTTTTTAGGGTTCGTTATTGGTTTTAGTGAGTCTAATCGGGCTGTTCTTCGGCCAGGCGGTAACTACGTTCGAGGATTTCGGCCAGGTGCAAAATCTCCAGGGGCTGACCGGCTTGTTTCATGCCGAAACCAATCTGGATAGCACAACCGGGGTTAGAGGCCACCAAAATAGCGGCCCTGACATTGGTAACATTTTCAACTTTCCAACCCAATATCTCATTAGCCATCACTGGCTGGACCACGTTATAAATCCCGGCGCTGCCGCAACACCAATCGCTATCTTTCATCTCGACCAGTTCCAGGCCAGGAATAGCTTTGAGCAAAACACGAGGTTGCAGGAAAACTTTCTGGCCGTGTTTCATGTGGCAGGCATCCTGGTAAGTTACGCGAGCCTCAATCCGGCCAGTCGGCGGCTCGAAACCAACTTCTACCAGGAATTCAGCAAAATCACGCAGTTTTGATACAAACGCAGCGGCCCGCTGGCTGTATTTGGGGTCATCGTGCATCAGGTGAGCATATTCTTTGAGGGTCGCGCCGCAACCGCTGGCATTTACAATATAGAAATCGGCCCCGGTGGCCTCGAAGGCGGCTATATTGGTACGGGCCAACTGGCGGGATAATTCGCGTTCACCTACATGGGCGTGCAAAGCTCCGCAACATTTCTGGCGTTCCGGGATTATCACTTCGCAGCCGTTCCTAGCCAGAACGCTGACCGTATCGGCATTTACGCCCCGGAAAAGTTCATCCTGGATACAGCCGGTCAGAAAAGCGACCCGGTAACGCGGCTTAATCTGGTAATCCGGCCCGGTAGAGCGCGGCCTGACCCTAAAGGGCAAACCGCTGCGGACTTTTTCCAGCAAAGGAATAATCGTAGGCATGGCTTAAATCCCCTTTTCAACCGGCTTGCGGGCGTTAGCTGGCTTCGGCGGAGTCACCCTGGGCAAGCCCGGTTTGACAATCCCACCCTGGGCGTTTGGCAGCATTGCTTCTTTGGAGGCCAGGTCGCCCGGCAATATATTGAGAATATGACTTAGCTGAACCAGCTTACGCAGGCCGCTTTTCTGGTAAACCCGTAGGCCCAGACCAGCCGCTTGCATAGCCGTAGGATGCATGAATAGAAAGCCCAGGGTTGCCTTACGCAAGATTCTTTCCTGCTCGTTTTTGGGCGGAAGTTGGGCGCGGGCCGCTTCCAGCAAAGCGCCATAGGGTACGCCGCTAGGACAGGCCGTTTCACAGGCCCGGCAACCCAGGCACAAATTGAGATGTTTGTTCAGGTCCGGGTCATCCGGCTGCAATTCGCCTGAAGCCAGCAACCGAATCTGGAAAACCCGGCCACGCGGACTATCCGCTTCCAGCCCGGTGGCCTTGTAAGTCGGGCAATACGACAGGCAGAGGCCGCAGTGGACGCAGGTCTTTAGCTGTTTTTCGGTTATAATATTCAGAATCGGACTCCCGGCATAGGGAGAAATCCAGGTTTCTTCTCCGACAAAACCGCCCACATCTTTAGCGGTTGGATTTTCGTAAATGGTTCTATTGTGGCTATCCATTAAAAGTTTCCTTTTTGATTGGCCTGTTATAAAGGCAGAAGCAAGTATAACATTTCGTCAAGACATTATCCATTTGACAAGCTGTCACAACGAGGCTAAACTTGGCTTGAATTTCGCATGGTGAAAACAAATCTATTGGATTGTGAAAGTATTTTACTAAATGGCCTCAGACCAAACCTTCCCACCCAGGAAACCAGCCAGACCCGACCCTAAAATTAGCAGCAAGCCATTAGAGGCTGCAAGAGAGGGACTTTCTCCGGTCGGGCGGCAGACCGTTCAATCCGTCGAGCGCACCTTTGACGTATTAGAAGCCCTGGCAGCGGCCCGCCAGCCTATCACTATCTCCGAATTGAGCCAGAAACTGGGGCTGCACATCAGTACAGTCCATCGTCTTTTAGGCACTCTCATCGAGCGCGGTTATGCCCGGCAGGCCGCAAGTGGTGGCCGGTACGGGGTAGGCCCGCGTCTGCTGGAACTGGCGGGGGGCTTGAATGAACAGGTTGATTTACGCCAGGAAGCGCACCCTTTCCTGGAACAACTCGCCAGCCAGGTTGGGGAAACAGCCAATCTCTCGGTCCGCAGCGGCAACAATCTGGTCTATATAGATCAGGTCCAGAGCGCCCGCCTGGTTCGCATGTTTACCCGCGTCGGCAGCAGCGCCCCGCTCTATTGCACCGGGTCGGGCAAACTCTTTTTGGCCTACAGCGACAATTTCGAGCCTGACCTGAACCGCTACCTGCTGGAAACTCGCCTGGAACCGCATACCCCGGCCACCATCACGACTCCCCATATGCTGCGCGAAGAACTCCGCCGCATCCGGGAGCGCAGTTACAGCTTTGACAATGAGGAAATGGAGGAAGGAGTAGTTTGCGTAGCCGCTCCGGTCTTCGATGGCGAAAGCCAGCTAATCGCCGCCATCAGCGTCAGCGGTCCGACCGGGCGAATGTTAGGCAGCGATACGGGCCGAATTATCGAGCCGGTCCGGCAAAGCGCCGCCCAGGTTTCCCGGTCCCTCGGCTACCGTGAACCTGGCTGATAAACTCAATCCAGGTAGTCCTTAAACTTTTCGTGTTCCAGTTCAGTGGCTCTGAGCAATTCAACCGGTTCCCAGCGGCCTGTTACAAGCTCGATGTCAAACCGTTCGCGCAGGCTGGCTGCAAAGGCTGCTATAACTTCGGGAAAAGCGACAGGCCGCCCGGCCACTTCTTCAAGCCCAACCGCCCGCTCTCGCAGATAGCCAACCAGTTCGGCCCGTTGGGAACCGGACAGGTCCAGGATACGGGCGAATTCCAGGCCGGGCCACTGCCGGTGCAACCCGGCCTGGAGCAAACTGGCTCCCCGCCGCTTGACCTGGGCCAGGCCGACCAGTTTACGGCCATCATCCGAGGCTACCTCATAGGACGAGAGTGTGCCAAAGCAGACCAGTTTGACCAGCTTTTCAGCCTCAGAAGCGGTTTCAAAATTCAACCGGGATTGGCGGGCTTCCTGGGGTGTTATCAGTCGCGCCGGTATGTCCAGGCGGGCCAGCGCGTCCACCCAGCATTGCCCAAACCACTGATAAGCCTGAGTTACATCGTTAGAGGCCAGCGCACTACCCGGCGGCAGGGCCACATCCAGGCTCAAAAACCCCGGCCCAGCCAGTACTACCGCGCCGCCGCTGGTCCGTTTATAGACCGAATAACCCGCCGAATGGCTGGCCTCTATATCCAAAATGGCCGGGTTTTGGGCCGCGCCCAGGATGATGGCCGGGTGGGCAGCTTCGTACCAGTAAAGCGAAGGAGTTTCCAGCGGACCAGTCAGGGCTTCGCTCAAAGCCAATTGCCGCCCGGCTGACTGGCTATTAAAGGGTAAAAAACGCCACTTTTCGCGGCTCATTCAGCCAACTCTCCCGATGCCCGGCGAAGCTGAGTGCGCCGCATTAAGAAAGTCGCGCCAATTAAACCTAAAATGAGGGAGGCCACGAAAAACAGGCGGTACGGCCCTACATCCAACCCACCCAGCTTGAAAGAGAAAGCATTGTGGTCCAGCGTATCCAGCATAATTCCCCACAGCATGGGGGTCATGGCCTGAGTCATATAGGTCATAAGGACTGCCACATTCTGGAAAAGCACCCGGTCTTCTACCGGGGCCATCGCCATAATCGAATGAGTCTGGCTCATATTGAGGGCGCTAATCCAGACCGCACTTAGAAAAGTGACCAGAGCGGCCATAGCAATATTAGCTTCGTTCGCCCCAAACAGGCCAATCGCAAACCACAGCACCGAATTGAAGCACAGGCCGGTAAAAGCCAACAGTTGCAAGGAAGTAATGCCGCGCCGGTCAATCCAGCGGCCCCAGAATAACGCCGCGATGGTTGCGCCCGCTACTCCAGCGGTAGAAAAATAAGAGATAATGCTGGGTGAAATACCGACTTTCTCGCGCAGATAAATCAGGCTCAAAGAAGGAATTGAAACAAAGGCCAGCCCATAAAAGGATTGAATCATCACGAAACTGATAAAACCAGGCTGGGCGAAACAGCGCCTGAAACCTTCCCAGAAAGTGCGCCGGGGAGCCGGTGATTCGGTCTTGGGTTTGACCTGGCGGGCAGGCGGAGGTTGCATCCGGGACATAAAAACCGAACTCAGCAAGCCGCCCAACGTACCCATGACAAAAATCAGGGCAAATTGAGAGAGGGTAGGGCTGTTACCCAGGATTAAACCGATAATTAAAAATATGCCAACGCTGCCCAGGTTAGCAAAAAGCTGAGTCCGGC
>JAYSYV010000394.1:0-1916 GCA_043727245.1 Chloroflexota bacterium
AATTTATTGAATGAGGCGACCGGCTTAGGTGAATTTGAAGAACTTTGCTGGCAATACCTCCATAAACTTCCTGGCAATATAAAACTTGGGCATCTCAAAAGCCGGGTTGAAACCCAGGCGGGCGGTTTTGGGGGCCACCGCTACGAGTTTGACAGCCGCCTGTTTATGAATGAAGGCGAACTGGCGGGCCAGCCGGTCGGACAGGTGGCCGTTACGCTCTACCGGCGACCGCGTGGGACCGAAGTAGATATTTTCCTGGAATTAGAGCAGTGCCAGTTGTGGTATCCCGAACTGCGCGGCCAGGGTCTGGGCAAGGCTATTGTGGCGCAGATCAAACACCTGGGGGAAGCCCTGGGTGTCAAGGCGATTACCGCTATCGCGATTTATGATGGCCGTTTCGTGTGGCCCGCTCTCGGTTTTCGGTTTGGAGATTATTTGCCGAACGAACAGGCTGCTCTGAAATTTCAAAAACGCTTCCACCAATTTTGCCAGCGCCATAAAATTACCCCACCCGATACTTCCGGCTGGGACGCGCCCCATTTTGCCAGCTTCCTGAACGGCCTCCAACTGACGGCCCCAGTCGGGCATAGTATGGACCGGCAGCGCAAAGCGGTCCATTTTGGGCGGGCTTTTTTGCTGACCCGGCGGCCTTTCTTCCTGACTTTACCTTTATCCAGAGGCCAAATCTAGTTTCTTAATCATTGTTGTAGAATCTATTTTTGTAAATACCTTACCCTTTTACTTGCTAAGAATTGTCTAAATGAGGTAAGCTCTAAATTAATCATAACTTTTAGCAGGAGTGAAAATGCGTTTTACCTTTGAAGAAATCGGCGGGCGAGGCATTGGCAAGCTCTTTGAAACTCAGGAGTTGATGGCGGTGGTTATGGCCCGGAGTTTACGCGATGGCGAAGTGGCCGGAACCGGGGCCGGTAGCGCGATGGCGCGGGCTGCCTGCCGCCTGGCTCAACTTCTACACGCGCCCAATCTATCCTTTTTAGCCGGAGGTAGCGCTGCCGTCAATCCATATCTGGAGCCATTGGCTGCTTCCAGTTGCGATTATTCCAACTTGCTTTGCGAATCAACTCTTTCCCTGGCTGAACTTATAACCAGTATCCCGGCGGGCCGGGTTGATGTCTTTTTCTATGGCGGTTTGCAGGTTGACCGCTTTGGCAATGTCAATCTGAGCCTGGTGGGCGACCCGGCGAAACCGAAGGTGCGTGGACCTGGCGCGGTAGCTTTACCTGTTATCGGTTCAGCCCGGCGTGGTATCATCTTTGTAACCGACCACAGCCCACGCACCTTTGTTGAAAAAGTTTCTTTCGTAACGGCTCCCGGCTTTCTGGATGGGCCGGAAAGTTGGACAAAAGCTAAAGCTGAAGGTTATATCCTGGGCGATGGTCCGGCCCTGGTAGTTACTTCGCTGGCAGTTATGGATTTTGAGGAAAGCTCCCGGCGCATGCGGCTGGTTTCGGTCCATCCCAACGTCACAGTCGAGCAGGTCCAGGCCGCGACCGGTTTCGAGCTTATTATACCCGTCGAGGTTCCGACTACCCCCCCCCCCAATCCGGTCGAGTTACGTCTTTTGCGTGAGATTGACGAAGAACGCCTATTGCGCCAGCCTTAAAGCTAAGAATTTAAATATTGCTGTAATAAAACAGCCTGACTGTACTTTCCCTGGTTAAGGGTAAATGCTTTTAACACAGCTTTCCTATAGGAGCCAGGTTTACATTTTTAGTAGACCTGGCTCCTTTTTAATTTGAAATCATTTCAAATGTACCGAAGTTGGTTTTTCATTTCGTCAGCCGTTATTTGATTTAGAATAAGGGAACTAAAAACAATAAACTATTCCAGGATGTGTTAGAATAAAAATCTAGCTAAGCCTGGAGGTAAACCAAAACCAATGGAACTCACGCACT
>JAYSYV010000395.1:0-6022 GCA_043727245.1 Chloroflexota bacterium
AAATCAGTAAGTGACTCTTGACACAACATTAGCTTAAAAGTCAGCTATAAAACGCATCAACTGTCATTCCGAGCCGAAGCGATGGCAACTAAATAGATATTAAGGGCGACCTACCAGCAGGAAAGGGACCCAATAATGAGGATGGGTAAAGTTTGTTTCGGTGCGTAGCTTGTGCATGGCCGCTGACCGGTTTTGTCCAGTAAAGCTGCGTCGTTACTTTAGGACCAATTTAAGACCATATTACGTTGAGCCTGGGTCTGAGGAGCGGTTTTCCAGGCATCGGGCGTACCTTTACGCAACTCGGCAATTTTGCGAATAGCTTCTTCTCCAGACAGACCGTGCCGGACCATAAAACAGCCGGTAACAGTCCCGGTCCGGCCTATTCCGCCCCAGCAGTGGACATAGACGGTTTTACCCTCCGCCAAAGCCACATCAATCGTGTCCAGGATTTGACGCATAGTGGCCGGGGTGGTTACATCAACATCCCGAATAGGTATGCGGATATACTCGACCGGCTGCCCACTTTTGGCGGCTTCTTCCATCAATAGACCCTGATAAGGTTCCAGCTTGATGTTCCTTTCCACTTCTTCGGTCAGGTCCAGGAAGAAGTTAATCCCGGCCTGTAAGAAAGCCTGTATCTTCTGGCGAGCCTCGTCCTGGTGGTGCGAGCCGGGATATTCACCTGACAGGAAGTGAGGCGTAACCCAGTAAGAATCGGGTATCGGTATGGCCTGGTCCATGCTTAACTCGCTTTAACTTGCGGCAAGACCTCTTTAGCGAAGGCTTCCAGGCCGGCCATGTCGTCTGTTTCAATCCATTGTAACATCACCCGTTTTGCCCCCGCTTCGGCTACCCGGCCCAGGTGTTCAACAACCTGGCTGGCATTGCCAGTAATAATCCCCATCTTTTGCATTTGTTCCTGGCTGCGTCCGGCGGCGTTCATTTTCCCCTTGAAGGCGGCCTCGTCTTTGCCATAGATTAGCCTTGTCATCAGGGAGCGGCGCACTTCGGTCCCGGCCCGGCCCTGGGCCTCTAAAAGCTGGTCCAGGGTGGCGTTTAACTCTTTTACGCTTTCCGGTGTAGCGAAAACCGCGTTCCATTCTGAAGCGAAACGGGCCACCAGGGGCAGGGTTTTTTTGGGACCGTTGCCACCAATCAAAATAGTCGGTCCACCGGGTCGGCCAGGCCGGGGCAGTAAGATAGCCTCGTTCAGGTGATAATATTTGCCTTCAAAGTTGACCGGTTGGTCGCTGTTTAGCAGCCGGGTGATTACTTCCAGACCTTCTTCAAACCGGGTAAAACGTTCCGGCAGGTCCAACAAATCCCAACCATAATTTTTATGCTCGCGTTCATTCCAGCCCGCCCCTAACCCCAGGGTCAGGCGGCCACCTGAAAGGTCGTCCACCGCGCTTGCCATACGGGCGGTCATGGTCGGCTGCCGGAAGGAAACCGGGCTGACCATGGAGCCGAATTCGATTCTTTTAGTATGGCTTGCCAACCAGGTCAGTGAAACCCATAATTCCAGCGAATCTTTATCGGGTGGAACCGGATTGGTATAGTGGTCCGAACGATACAAACCGATAAATCCCAAATCCTCGGCGGCCTGGGCAATTTGCTGCCAGCGCGGCCAGTTCAGACCGTCCTGGCCTTCCACCATCAAAGCAACTTCGATCATTTTAGCCTCTCAATCATTCTTACAGTCCTTCAGATATTACATTTTCATTAATACTAGGTTAATCCAAACTCAGTGTCAACCTAAAAAGCTTCCCTGACCGCTCAAACAAACAAACTTTTGCCATTTGCAGTTATAATCAAAGTAAGAAATGCTAATTTGTTATATTTGCGCTGAAAAACAAGAAAGGCTCTCACCGATGAATGACAAAAACTTGCAGGTATTGCTGGCAAACCGGCCTAAAGGCTGGGTCCAGGAAAGCGATTTTCAGATTACCGAATCCGACCTGGGGCAGGTCGGAGAAGGCGAGGTCTTACTCAAAACCCTGTACCTCTCGTTGGACCCCTACATGCGTGGTCGGATGGATGATGCTAAATCCTATGCCGCTAGAACCGAACTGGGCGATGTAATGGTCGGTGGTACTATGAGCGAGGTTGTCGAGTCGAATAATCCAAAATTCCAGCCGGGCGATATTGTAACGAGCAACTCAGGTTGGCAGAAATACGCGGTCAGTAGCGGCAAAGGTTTACGGAAAATTGACCCCGGCTATATTCCGATTACGGCACACCTGGGTACAGCCGGGATGCCCGGAGTGACGGCCTGGGTCGGCCTTCTTGAAATAGGCCAGCTTAAAGAAGGTGAAACAGTAGTCGTTTCGGCAGCGTCCGGTGCAGTGGGGAGTGTGGTTGGGCAACTGGCTAAAATAAAAGGTTGCCGGGTGGTTGGAATTGCCGGGGGACCAGCCAAGTGCAATTATCTGGTAGATGACCTGGGTTTTGATGTCGGGGTTGACTACCGGGAGCCGGATTTTTCCAAGAATTTGAAAGAAGCCCTCCCAGACGGGGTGGATGTCTACTTTGATAATGTCGGTGGTGAAATCCTGGATAATGTTCTGCGCCGGATGAATCCTTTCGGGCGGATACCGCTGTGCGGGCTTATCTCCGAATATAACTCAACAGAACCGAAGGGTCTTAAAAATTACCGGTTTTTATTGACCATGCGCTTAAAGTTGCAGGGCTTTATCGTCAGCGAGTATCCCCAACTCTGGCCGGAAGCCTTGAAACAATTATCTGAATGGGTCGCTGAGGGTAAACTCAAATATCGCGAAACTATCACCGAGGGTCTGGAAAACGCGCCCAGGGCTTTTATCGGCCTACTTAAAGGCGAGAATTTTGGCAAACAACTGGTCAAAGTTAGTTGACTACTGGCTAATAAAAATTGACCAAATAATCAGGTTGGATATTTAACAAAACACAACTATAATATATTAGATGGACATAATTTTTCGGCAGGCTTGGGGTTTCGCCTTATTATGACATTTGAGCATAGCCATGGACTTTCTTACTAAATTAGTCGAGTTCTTCTATCCGACCCATTGTCTGGTGTGTGGGCGGGCCGGGTCTATCGTCCATGCTGATTGTCAGGCGGCTTTGCCTTACGTGTCGGAACCTTTTTGCCACACCTGCGCTATGCCCCTAAAAGAGCGGCGTTGCACTGGTAGCCTGTGCAGTCTGCCGCAAAGTCTGCGGGCGCTGGATGGCATGCGGTCGGTTTTCTGGCATACCGAGGCCGGACAGGAAGCAGTCTTGCGACTCAAATACCGGGGTGTCCGCAGCTTGCGTGCATGGGCCGGGCAGGAAGCGGCGGCGGCCCTTACCCGCTTTGGGTTAATGGGCAACTTCGATTTGTTACTGCCGGTTCCCTTACATCCCCAACGGGAGCGTAAAAGGGGCTATAACCAGGCCGCCATTATTGCTGAACCTTTCGCCAATCTGAGCGGGCTGGCCTACGAACCGGGCTGGTTAATCCGTGAAAGATATACTCAATCTCAACTTGAAGTTAGCGGTCACGAACGCTCTTATAATGTGAGAAATGCCTTTGGCTGGAAGGGGCCAGAAATAGCCGATTTGAAGATTGTCTTGTTTGACGACGTGTGTACCAGTGGGTCTACTCTGAATGAATGCGCCCGTGTTTTGAAAACCAACGGGGCTAGCGAAGTCTGGGGCTTCACCCTTACCCGTGAGATTAAATCCATCGTAAGGCTTAGAACGTAGAACGTGAAATGCAAGGGCCATGTGACGTTGGATTAACAATAATTATGGGTATATATCCAGGCCGGTTTTACCCCTACATACTCGCTATGTTTACCTTTAAACGCTGAAAAGAAAGGCATGACTAATGTCCGAGGAACAAAAATATACCGAGCAGGAAGCGCATAAGTTTTTTGGAGTAAGCCTTCATAATCTGGTCTGGCAGCTTTTGGGCCAGACCGAGCGCAGCCCAGAAGAGAACGAAAAGATGATTAAGGCCGCTTTTGCTTCCTGCTATCATTGGGGTGAGGTCGGTACAGCCGTCAACCAGGCGCGGGGTGAATGGATGATTTCTCATGTTTTCGCGATACTTAACCGGCCCGCTCAGGCGCTACATCATGCCAGGCGCAGCCTGGAAATTTGCCAGGGAAACAATTTTGGGGGTTTTGACCTGGCCTATGCTTATGAAGCTATGGGACGGGCTTTGGCCGCCGGAGCCGATGCTACTGAAAAGACTGAGGCCGAGCATTATCTGAACCTGGCCCAGATTCAAGCCCAGCAAATTAAAGACCCGGAAGACCGCAAGATTTTTGAGAAGGATTTAGCAGCCGAACCCTGGCATGGCATTTAAAGTTGTAAGGGCCAGTTTGCGAACCGGCCCCAAATTCCTTGATTTCCCTGAGAAACTTTATACTGAAACAGGTTCAATCTAACTACTCTCCTAGTGGTCAGCCAGGGCCGTACCATGCCAGAGGAATACGAAGAAAGTTAAAGTAATCAGGGTTACATCTCTAATACTTAAATGGAGCGCGAGCCAGCCCTGGTTTGGCACATTCCCACCCATCCGGCCTAAATCAAATTGGAGCAGATAAAGCGTTACGACCAGTACTACCACCGTCGTAATACCGGCCAGGCTGACAATTTTGTAAGACTCGTGCATCTCGCGTTCGTATAGGTAACGCACATAACGCACATAAATCACCAGGCCATGAAAGACCAGCATTACCACAATAGCGTAGAGGGCGTATGAACGTAAAAGCTCGCTCACCGCGTCCAGTTTTCCATCCACCAGGAAGATTCCGGCCACGAAAGCGGCTACTGTCGCAGCCAGAATTAGCAAAATTGACATCGTCCACTGGGTTGCCAGGAAAATGATCGGTGAATAGTTGTTAAACCGCGAACGATACCGTCGATGGGGTAGGGTAAATGAAGCGTAAATTAAGCCATAAGTGATTAAAAAGATGGCCGCCATCAAGCCTACATTCCAAACGACATCCAGTCTGTTACCATAGAAAGTCGCGGCGAAAAAAAGCATCTCGGTGTAAAGTGCGGCGAAACCAAAGCTGGAAAGAAATAGAAAAACCGGGTGTTTCAGGCCGATAGCCGGGATAATATCTTCCTCGGCAGGGCTGGCTTTCGGGTCAACCGGGTTAGACTGGCCGTAGCGCACCGACAAATTTCGTTTCGCAGGCGGTACGCCGGACGGTTGGACCGGTTCATTATTGTTCAATTTGGTATTTTCAGCTCCCGATTTCAGGTTAATTTAATAAAAAGTTCTTGATTCCTCCTATTTTAACATTTCCATGTTAAATGGCAAATAATCGCTCTAAAGCTAATTTGCCGGTATTGTCAACTTAATTTTTTAGAAAGTACAAACGAAAAGATGAACTTATTCAAGCCAACCTTGACTAGAATTGCCCTGCCAGTTTGACCCTTCAGCCACCAGAGAAAGCCTGGTTATTTCATTCCAACTCTTAATATAGTGGATTAGTTTGTCAAGACCATAGAGCTAAGGTAATTTAAGGTGTATTTCTCCTTTCTATCGAACTAATATTCTAATCGAATTAGTTTTATTTACTGACTTGGACCGACGTATAGCCAGCCGTTAAACCGAAATAAACCTGGGCTGGTTGTAGCTGATTTGGAATGTGAATGTTTGATTCAGGTCTGGCCTCACCTAATTATTAGTCATTGCAATAAAGTATTTTATTTGCTATAGTATTTTCACAAGGGTTTTTGTGTTAAACAGATACTTCTACCAGGTCCAAAAATTACCGGGGGAAGGCCCAACCCTTATATCGGCCAATTATCAGGGGTTAAAAATGCCCAATTTAAAGTTAGGTTGTTTTAAGCTACCAAAATTAAATTTATCTTCCTCTCAATTCCAGACCAATCCATACCTGGTTTATGACTATTACCGAGCGTCTGAGCCAGTGCATTGGGGTATCTCCCAGAACCCGGCCCTGTCGGGTTGCTGGTATTTATTTCAGTTTAGCGATGTATTGGCAGGACTGAAAGACCCTCGTCTTGGCCGCGAAAG
>JAYSYV010000396.1:0-1911 GCA_043727245.1 Chloroflexota bacterium
CCGCAGCTACTACGGCGGCCGCTAAGACAACGGTTGCCGGAACAGTTACCCCGGCCAAGACCGGCCAGACCCAGACCAATATGCTCCCACTGGACCCGATGAAGAAGGCCGACCCGGAACTGGTCGCCATTTTTAGCAAGTACACCAAGGCTACCGGCACAGCCGACCAGAAGCTACAGGTCGCTTCTGATTACGCCAACTTGATTGAGGCAATTGATAATAACCACGAACTATATTTCGAGGTTATATTGGTTAAAGGGGTTAACCAGCAACCTGTGGTTGAAAGGTTGACTGCCATGGGCGCGACCGTCCATGATGTAGCTGACGAAGGCACTATTAAGGTTGCCCTGGTCACTGTTCCCCTTGATAAGTTTATTAGTTTTAGCGCTCCCTCCACCAAAGATAACTTCTTGCGCTACCTGGGCAACCTTAAAGAGGTTTCCGAAATCAATTTACCAAAGACGGAAGAAACCAAAGAACTGTCCAATAATCTCCAATCCATCGAGGCCCTGGTTGCTCTGGCCCAAGCTACCAAAAACCAGGGAGTCAAAGTTATGGGCATAGATAAGTGGCAGGCCGCCGGAATAAATGGCAAAGGCGTCACGATCGGTATTATTGACAGCGGCTACAAATTTACTGACCAACTGAAAAGCCAGGGCTACCTTCCTACCGACTTCACTGTGACGGATTTCGCCCAGAAACTATTGAGTGAAAGCAGTATAGAGGGAGGGGTACACGGTACAGCGGTGGCGGAAATCATCTATTCGCTCGCTCCCGGCTCTAAAATAATTGCTACCTCAATCAAAGGCAGCGATGTTGAGTTCTCCGAAGCGATTGACTTATTGGTAAGCCAAAAAGTAGATTTGATCTCTGTTTCAATGGGTAACAATGCCAGTGCTGAGGATGGCAACAGCCCTATCAGCAAGAAAATTGAGCAGATCCGTAAAGACAAGGGCATCCTCTTTTTCCTGGCCTCCGGCAACGAGGGCACCGAACACTACGGCGGTAAGATAAATCTGGACGCCAACGGATACCACCAGTGGCAGCCCGGTATTACCAGAATGGCGATTAGCAACCCGACTGATAACCCGCTCAAATCAAATGTTATTTTACGCTGGGATCAATTCCTGGATGGCGGTGTAAATCCCAACGCCACAGACATGGACTTAATTATTGAGGACGCTCAGGGCAACGTAGTTGTCACCATTGATGCCGACCAGCGGGCACGAGAGCCTCACGAGATAGCCGCCCTCAATATACCAGCTAAAACACAATTATTTTTGCGGGCCAGACTGAAGCCTGGCACGGCTGCTCCCACCAATTCGTTTAATATACACGTCTTTCTTACCGGTGGACTGTCGCCTCAAATCTTAACTGCTACCCAGAGTGTCGGTTCCCAGGCAGACTCCAGGGGAGCAATCGCAGTAGGCGCGGTAGACCCGCCTGAAGGCAATGCCATCGGGAGCTACAGCAGCCAGGGACCCTTAAGCGATGGGCGGATCAAACCTGAAATCTCCGGTCCAGCCGGGGTGGACAGCGCCGCTTACCAGGCCAAAGGTGGAGGAGATGGCAAATTTCCCGGCACCAGTGCCGCAACTCCTAACGTTTCAGGGATGGCAGCGATTATCAAGAGTTCCAACCCTGCGCTTACCCCGGATGAATGGACCCAGGCTATTTTTGAGGCTACCATTAAACCCAGCGGCGTGACTACCCAGGGGATTGACCCGGTCTTCGGCTATGGCATGGCCTCACTTGCTAATCAAACTCCTGGTCCAATCAAGCCGAAGGGCACTTTACAGACTCCGGCCACCATTCCAAGCCCGGAATTCAAATACTCTAATCCCTCTTACCTGCCTGCAGCGACAGCGGATACACCGGCAGCAGGTGGGGCGGCGGCTACGCCAGCCCCTG